>DASRKV010000150.1:0-9951 GCA_035648795.1 Opitutaceae bacterium | reverse complement strand
CTGCCGGCAAAGTCGGTGGTGGTGCTGGACCTCTGAAGCGGGGACGATGCAGTCGGATCACGTTCTTCCTAGAAGCCGTGGCGCCAAACGGTGGAGCCCGCCGTCCCTGGCGGGCTTTGAATTTCGCCGTCGAAGAACCCGCCGGGACGGCGGATTCCACCTTGGTCAACCGGATGGACCCGGCTTACGTGATTATGCAAAATGGGCGCGATCTTCCCCGTAAGCCCATCGATTTTTCGGTGAGCGATGTAGGAGCCTGCTTGCAGGCGATTCTTACTTCGGAATCGCGAGCAAGCTCGCTTCCTACAATTCGCATAGATACCGCTTAGGCCCCCGTAGGCGCTGGAAACTGTGGGCTAGGGCACGACGCGAATCGTGGCAGTCCGGCGGATGTCGGCCGACGAGGCGCCGATTTGCAGCTCGTACGCTCCGGCGTCGACCACGTAGGCCTTGGTCGGTGTATCCCAATGCCGGAGGGCGGTGGCCGGCACGGTCAGGATCGCCGTCACGTGTTGGCCCGGCGGAACCGTGACGCGTTGAAAGGCGACCAGCTGTTGTTGCGGTAGCCGTGGATTGGCGGCGAGGCGCCGGCTGTACACCTGGACGATTTCGTCACCGTTGCGTTCACCGATGTTGGCGACATCGACGTTCAGCCGCGCGGTGCCGTCGGCGCGGATCTCGGTGCGGTCAACCTGCACCGGGCCGTAGGTGAATTTCGTATAGCTCAGGCCGTGGCCAAACACGAAGAGCGGCCGGCCCGCGAAGAACCGGTAGGTGCGGTTGGCCATCGAGTAGTCCGCAAAGGCCGGCAGGTCGGCGGTCGACCGGTAGAAGGTGAGGGGAAGCCGACCCGACGGATTGCAGTCGCCGAAAAGCACGCGCGCCACGGCGGTCCCGCCGGCCTGTCCCGGATACCAGGCCTGGAGAATCGCCGGCAGGTTCGCGGCCTCCCAAGGCATCGCCATCGCGCTGCCGCTGCAATTGACGAATACGACCGGCCGGCCGGTGGCCTGCAAGGCCTGGAGAAGCGCGGTTTGCACGGCGGGCAACTCGATCCGGGTCCGGTCGCCGCCGTTGAATCCATCGTAGTCGACCAACATCTCCTCGCCCTCGAGTTTCGGACTGATGCCGCCCACGTAGATGATCGCATCGGCGGTCCGGGCGAGTTCCAGCGCCGCCTGGAACTCGCTGGAATGGTCGGCGGGCGAATCCCCGGTCTTCAGCGCGAGCGGACACCCGGCCGCGACGACCACTTCGATTCCAGGACCGGCCGCATCCTTGATCCCCTGCAGAATCGTGACGGGATGGGACGGGGTGCCGTTGTAGTTGCCGAGCAACATCGGCACCGCGTCGGCGTTGGCGCCGATCACCGCCAGACGCTTCAGGTGGGTCCGGTCCAGGGGCAGGACGCCGGAGTTCTTGAGCAACACGATTGACTCCTCCGCCGATTTCAGCGCCAGCGCCGCATGCGCGGGCGAATCGACTTCGGCCATCGGAATCTGCGCGTATGGGACCAGCGCGTCAGGATCGAACAGGCCGAGGCGGAAGCGAGCGGTGAGGATGCGATGCAGCGCCTGATCGATATCCTGAATCGTCAGGAGACCTTCTCTCAAGGCCCGGCCCAGCGCGTAATACTGATCGCCGCAGTTGAGGTCGCATCCGGCCTTGACCGCGCGAGCGGCCGCTTCCTCGGGCGTCGGCACGATGCGATGCGTTGCCCAGATGTCCGACACGGCATCGCAGTCCGAGACGACATGCCCCGAAAAGCCCCATTTCTTCCGCAATAGTTCCGTCAGCAGCAGCGGGCTCGCGGTCGCCGACTCGCCGTAGACCCGGTTGTAGGCGCTCATCACGGCGCCGACATGGGCTTCGCGGACCGCGGCCTCAAAATGCGGGAGATAACTGTCGTAGAAATCTTGCTCCGACGGCACGGCATTGAAAATGTGCCGCGTCGGCTCCGGCCCGCTATGGACGGCGAAATGCTTCGCGCACGCCAGCGCCTTGACGTAGCGCGGATCGCTTCCCTGGAGGCCGGTGATGAACGCCACGGCCAGGCGACTCGTCAGGAACGGGTCTTCGCCATAGGTTTCCTGGCCGCGGCCCCAGCGCGGATCGCGGACGAGGTTGATGTTGGGGGTCCAGAACGTCAGCCCAAAGTAGCGTGCGAAATTGCCCTGGCGCACGGCATCGTGATGCTTGGCGCGCGCCTCGGTGGCGATGGCGTCGGCGATCTCATGGAGCAAGGCCGGGTTCCAGGTTGCCGCCATCCCGATCGCCTGCGGAAACGAGGTGGCCAGACCGGCCCGGGCAACGCCGTGCAGACACTCGTTCCAATAATCGTAGGCCGGCACCCGCAGGCGCGGGATCGCGGCCGCCGAGTTGATCATCTGCCCGAGCTTTTCGCGCAGCGACATCCGCCGGATCAGGTCGTCGATCCGCCGATCCATCGCTTGCGCTGGATCCTGGTAGATGGGCGTGGCGGGCACGGAGGGAATCTGCTCCGCGCCGGGCGGCTCTGAGGCCTGGAGAACAGCCGCGGTGATTTCGGCGATCACCGCGCCCGCCGCGGTCCGGATCCGGATGGCGTTGAACATCGCCTCGCCTCTCATTCCGTGGAACCGGAAGGTCACCGGCCCGCCGAGCGGATCGTCCACCACCTTCAGGGGTTCCTGGAAACGGTAGGCCCGGGCAAATCCGCCGGCCGCCTGGAAAACGTCGAGTGTTGCGAGGATCGGCGTCCAGCCGCGGGAGATTTCAATGAGACGCTGGCCTTCGGCGTGGACCACGGTCTCCGCCAGGTCGACTTCCAGCGTGTAGTCACCCGGCGTCAAACCGATCACCGTCGCTTCGAAGCTGGAACCAAACGCGGTCGTGGAAAACGCCGCGTCGGCCGCCGCTCCTTCGATCGCGGTTCCGCCCGGAAGACTCTGATAGGCAAACTCGCCGCTGAGGATGATCGTTTTCTGGCAAGACGAGCAGTCCGCGACATCTTGGGCGGTCAGGGGAGTCGTCAACGCGGAGGCGGCCAAGAGGATTACGGGCAGGCGCATGATGGGTGGAGTTCGCGGAACCGGAACAGAACGCCTCTCGGATGACAAGCCCGAGGCGATTCCTGACTTGGTTCTTCGGATGCTTCCTGTTGTTGATGGAGAATGAATCGGGAGATTGAACGACGCATCGAGGTCGCCAAGCGCGCCGTGGTCGCGCAGACTGAATTGCTCCACCGCGAATTTCGCCGGGCCCCAAGCTCCTGGAAATATGACGGGACGCGCGTCACGACGGCGGACCTGGCGGTTTCGGAAGCGATCCTGCGGGAACTCGCGAGCCAGTTTCCCGAAGATCAGGGATTCAGCGAAGAATCGGGGGACGTGACCCGGCCGGTTGCCGCCACGGCGCGTTTTTGCTGGGTGCTCGATCCGATCGACGGCACGAACAACTACGCCGCCGGGATTCCGTACTGTGCGATTTCTCTGGCCTTGCTGGAGCAGGGCGCCCCGGTCTACGGCGTGGTCTATGACCTCGCGCGGCGGACGCTCATTGAGGGCGGACCGGGATGTGGCGCATTCGATGGCGGGGAAGCTGTGCGCGTCCGACGGGATCCGCCGCAGGCGCGAAGTCTGATCGGGTTCCACAGTCCTTATGACAAAACCCTGGTGCCGCAGGCGATGCCGATCATCCAGCAATTCAAGATCCGCGGGCTCGGCAGCAGCACCTTGCATCTGGCCTATGTCGGCATCGGCCTGCTCGACGGCGTCGTGGACCACAACGTGCGGGTGTGGGACATCGCCGCGGCGCACGCCATCGCGCTCGGCGGCGGGGCGGAGATCCATTACCTGAAGAACAATCCGTTCCCGTTGCGGCAATTCGATCTCCAGGCGCCGCGCATCCACTATCTCGCGGGCAACACCGAAGTCTGCGCCCGCCTCAAGGAGTTGCTGCGACCAGCCTACACCTGATAAAGCTGCAACGGCACGGGATCGAGGATCTTGGTTTTCGGTAGTTTTTCGGCCAGCGTCTTCCCCATCCAGGCGCGCGCCGGCGGATCGCCGTGGGTGAGAACGATGGCGCGGGGCTGGCATTGCGCGGCAAAATCGACCAGTTCGTCGCGGTCGGCATGGCCGCTCATCTCGAATCGTTCCACGTGTGCCTTGAGCTTGGTTTTCAGGTTGAGCTGGTCGAACAGGAACGTATCACCGTTCTTCGCGGCGAGGAGCTGGCCGCCGGGCGTCTCGGGATCGCAGTAGCCGACAAAGCCAAGGGTGTTCCGGGCATGGCCCGCGAGACCGGCGGCGATGATGTAGGATGGAGTGCGCTCCACCACCATTCCGCTGCTGACGATGTAGAGCGCGCTGGCTTCCGGCAGGCTGCCGGGATCGAGCTTCCGCGGGAGGTGACGCACGTTGAGATCCTTCAACGTCTGCCGCGTGAAATTCGCCTGCTTCGTCTTCCGCGTGATGTCGTCGTAGTAATCGCAGAGGTCGACGCCGAGTCCCGAGGCATAGATCGGGCAATCGACCAGGCGGCCGAATTTGCGCGCGTCATGCACGATCGAAAGGATCTCCTGCATCCGGCCGAGCGCGAAGGTCGGAATGAGCATCGAGCCCCCGCGCTGGATGGTTTCGTTGATGACGGCGACGAGGCGCGTGACCTCGTGCAGCCGGTCCTTGCCGGCCGGGCGTTCGGTCGACCCGCGGGTCGTTTCCGTCACCAGCGTGTCGAACCGGTCGACCGGAAACTTGGCGGCCGGGCAGGTGCGCTGCGCCCCGAAAAGCACGTCGCCGGTGAAAAACAGCTTCCGGTGCTTGTAATGGATTTCGACGCCGGCCGCGCCGGCCACGTGCCCAGCTTGGTGGAAGATGATCTCAATATCATCGTGGGCGCCGTGAAAGTTTTTGGCGTGGCCGTAGGGCAGCGGCGTGAGCCGCCCGGCGCAGCGGTCGATTTCGTCGTGGGTGAACAACGGATAGTCAGGGATGTTGTCCTCGGCGCGCTGGCGTTCCATCACGTTCGCCGAGTTGTGCAACATGCGCTCGATCAGCATGTGACTGGGCTGGGTCATGATCACCGGGACCCGCGGCTGCTCCCGCAGGAGAACCGGCAGACTGCCGATGTGGTCCAGATGACAATGGGTGATGATGACGAGGTCCAGTGTCGCGCCCCGCAGGGGACCAAAGTCGGGAGTCGCGGCGCGACCGACCTTCTTGGGATGCAGTCCGCAATCCAGGAGGAGCTTCAGGTCGCCAAGTTGGATGTAGTAGGAATTCGCGCCGATGCCGCCGTCGCGGTTGAGGTCAATTAACTTCATTAAGTGCGCGCAACTAGAGGGAGCGCATCCCTTCCGCGCAAGCTCCGTCGCTCCGACCCGCTCAGTCCTCGGGGATCACCATGTCGAACGGCGCCAGCATGACGTGGACGTGCGCGCCGAACTCGTCGACGCCATGAAAGCTGCCTTGCGCACGCGCGCGGCACCCGGTGACGTGATAGCTGTTGTAGGAAAAATGCTCGCCGGGAGCGAGGCGGGGAGTCTCGCCGACGATCTTGTCGCCCTCAATCACCAGACGGCTGCCGTCCGCCTGAAGGATCATCCATTTGCGCCCGAGCAGGGTGATGACGCGATCCGATTCGTTCTTGATGGTGATGAAATAGACGAAGGCGTGCGGCGTCCCTTCCGGCAGGCATTTGCCGCCATGATGGTGGACCAGCCGGTCGAGATGAGCCGTGAGGCCGGGTATTTCTACAGAAGTCTGCGGCATGCAAAGAGATTCGTTCGTTGCGCCCAGCCGCCGGAGAAAACTCTGGCATCGGGCGCCCCTCCAATAATCGCCAGGATGCCGCCGTTTTCAAGCGGGCCAGCCGCAAGCAGGTTCGCGGCGGGCGCTCCACGGCTTTCAGCTTGCGGAAGCGGAGGCCGTTCCGCACAAACACGCAGCTATGGAAAAGCTGGCCCTTCTCTCCGTCAGCGACAAACGCGGCCTGGTCGAATTTGCGACCGCCCTCGTCAGCCGGTTCGGTTACCGGATCCTGTCCACGGGAGGCACGGCGAAGCTCCTGGCGGAGCGGGGCCTGCCCGTCACGGAAGTCAGCCAGCACACCGGCTTCCCGGAAATCATGGAAGGACGGGTGAAAACTTTGCATCCGAAAATCCATGGCGGTTTGCTCTGCCGGCGCGACAAGCCCGACCACCTGCGCCAGGCCCAGGAGAACGGGATCGCCCTGATCGATCTGGTCGTGGTGAATCTCTATCCGTTTGAGGAGACGGTGGCCCGGCCCGGCGTCCGTTGGGAAGAGGCGATCGAGAACATCGATATCGGCGGCCCTGCGATGCTGCGCAGCGCGGCGAAGAATCATGAAAGCGTGACGGTCGTGTGCGATCCGGCGGACTACGAACCGGTGCTGCAGGCGATGGAATCACCCGCCGCGCTGGCCGGAATCCGCCGCCGCCTGGCGCTGAAGGTTTTCCAGCGGACCGCGGGTTACGACGCCGCCATCTCCCGGTATCTCGAAGGACAATTGGCCGAACCGGATCTCGACACGGTGGCGGGCTTCCCTCCTTCGCTCAGCCTGACGTTCAAGAAAGCCTCGGGCCTGCGCTACGGCGAAAATCCCCATCAGAAGGCCGCCTTGTACGGGACGTTCTTCGAGCATTTCGAGCAACTGCAGGGAAAGGAGCTCAGTTATAACAACATTCTGGATATCACCTCGGCCACGTACCTGATCGGCGAGTTCGAGCGCCCCACCGTGGCCATCCTCAAGCACACGAACCCCTGCGGCGTGGCGAGCGCCGGAACGCTGCTCGTCGCCTGGGAACGCGCCCTCGCCACCGACCGGCAGGCACCTTATGGCGGCATCATCGTGGTCAACCAGACCCTCGGCGGCGACCTCGCCGGGGCCATCGCCGGGATTTTCACGGAAGTCATCATCGCCCCGCGGTTCAGCGACGAGGCGCTGGAAATCCTGCGGAAGAAGAAGAACCTGCGGCTCATGGTGGCCAAAGGCGGCCTCGGGGCGGAATCGCTGCGCGAGGTGCGCTCGGTCATCGGCGGCGTGCTGGTGCAGGATCGCGATACCACGCTCGGCGACGTGCCCAATTTCAAAGTGGTGACGAAACGCCCGCCGACCGCCGCGGAGCAGGCAAGCATGCTGTTCGGCTGGAAGGTCTGCAAGCACGTCAAATCGAACGCCATCGTCTACGTTCGCGGCGAGGAGACCCTCGGCATTGGCGCCGGCCAGATGGCTCGCGTCGATAGTTCGCGGATCGCGGTCTGGAAAGCGGGGGAGGCCGGACTGGACCTCAAAGGCTCGGTGGTGGCATCGGAGGCGTTGTTCCCCTTTGCCGACGGTCTGATTGCCGCGGCCGACGCCGGCGCCACGGCGGCGATCCAACCCGGCGGTTCGGTCCGCGATAACGAAGTGATCCAGGCGGCCGATGCCCGCGGCCTGGCCATGGTTTTCACCGGGATCCGGCACTTCAAACATTAGCCGGTTCCCCGCGTCCGCCGGAAATTGAAAAGACTTTGCCCGGACCGCAATATCGGGCAAGGTAGGGCATGTTTGACCCGGTCGAAAAACTGAAGGAATTCGTCCGCTGCCCGAGCGTTTCGACGGACCCGAAATACCAGGATGGAATGAGAGGGGCGCAGGAATTCGTCAGCGGTCTGCTGCGTTCCCTCGGCTTCGCGGTGGAGGTCGTGAAAACCGACCTGCATCCGATTGTCCTCGCGCAACGCGATGGACCCGCGGCGTGGCCTCACGTCATCATCTACGGCCATTACGACGTGCAGCCGCCGGATCCGCTGAATCTCTGGAAGACGCCGCCGTTCGAGCCGGCGGAACGGGAGGGTCGCCTGTGGGGGCGCGGCACGGCCGACAATAAAGGTCCGCTAATGGCGCACATTACGGCGGTCGGCCGGCTCCTGGAGAAAAACCCGCGCCTGCCGTTGCGCCTCACGTTTCTCATCGAGGGTGAGGAAGAGACGGGCAGTCCCAGTTTTCTGCCGTTCCTGCAAAAATACCGGCAGCGGCTGAACGGCGACTTCGTTTTTCTTTCCGACACCGGGATTCCGCGCGAGGACCAGGTGGTGATCACGTGCGGCTTGCGCGGTCTCACGCTCTGCGAGGTGGAGGTGACCGGCGCAAAAATCGACCTGCATTCGGGCCTGCATGGCGGCGTGCTGCGCAATCCAATCCAGGCGCTCTCCGAGCTATGCGCCTCGCTGCACACGCCGGACGGTCGGGTGAACATCCCCGGTTTCTACGACGACGTTCTCGAGGTCGAGCCCTGGGAGCGCGAAGAACTTCACAAACTGGGCACCAGCGAGGCCGAGTACCGCGAATTTCTCGGCGTTCCCGGCTTCCACGTGCCGCCGGGCTACACGCCGTTCGAGGCAGTCCGCTTCTTGCCCACGCTCGAATTCAACGGGATCGGCGGCGGCTATCAGGGCGAGGGGAGCAAGACGGTCATTCCCAGCAAGGCTTTCGTGAAGATCAGTTGCCGGCTCGTGCCGAATCAAATGCCGAAAAAAATCCGTCCGCTGCTTTACGCGGCGATTCGCGAGCGCATGCCAAAAGATGTCAGCTTTCGCATCATCGATCAGCACGACGGCGTCCCTTACGTCGTGGTCCCGCCGGACCGTTCGAACACACCGGCGGACCAGCCGCCCCGGCTGGCGCAGGCTTTCCGTGCGATCGACGCTGCAGCCGGAGCCGTGTTTGGCCGCCCTCCGCTTTATTTGCGGGAAGGCGGCAGCGTGCCGATCATCGCCGACATCAAGCGCGTCCTCGGACTGGACTCGGTGCTGCTGGGCCTGTTCCTGCCGGAGGACAATCTCCACGCACCGAACGAGAGTTTCAATCTGCGGGTCATGCAAAAAGGTTCGGCGGTCTCGGAGAAAATGCTGTCGGCCCTGGCGGGACAGTAAGCGCCAGCTTTGATTGATGTGACCGGTTTGGGGCCGCGGGTTGTCTTCGGGCCATTTTTCGAACGAATCGCGGTTCTTTTTTGTAGCCGCGAGCGCCAGCGAGTGGATTCGCGATCGATCATCCACTCGCTGGCGCTCGCAGCCACCCACCAGGCAAGGTCCATCCATTCTGAAGCAAAACGCTTTTTGCCGTTTGAAGCTGCATGGCCACGGTTTAGCCGACAGGTGTGCCAGTTGCGATCGACTGCGGGAGGACCGCGCGAGCACACTCCCCGGCGTCCGATCGATCCACCTAGAAAAAAGCCCCGAGCAACCTCAGGGCTTCGGGAAAACCGGTCTCTTTGCCGGTCATTTCTTGAGGATCACGAAATCGACCCGGCGATCCTTGGACATTTGATCGTCGGATCCTTTTTCGGCGGCGTCGAGCGAGCCCTTGGAGCGGACCTGCAGCTTGTCATTCGAAATCCCCAGGCTCTCCAGAATCTTCTTCACCGCCTGGGCCCGGCGATCGCCCAGGCCCAAATTGTACTCGGCCGTGCCCCGCCAGTCGCAGTGACCTTCAAGCAACATCCGGTATTGCGGGGTCTTCTTGAGATAGTCGGCGGCCGCGGAAATCTTCGATCGCTCATCCTGCTTGACGGCGGACCGGTCGAAATCGAAGTAGACGGACTGCAACAGGTTCCGGATGGTATCGGCATCCTCAATGACCCCGTCGGCCCGCTGCTGGAGGCCGCCGGCGGTCTGGTCCGCCAAGTTGCCCATCGGAGCGGGCTCAAGGGCGCTGCCGCCGACCGGCGTCGTGTCGGCCGGGGTGGGACGTGGTTTCTTGGTGCACCCGGCGAAGATCACCGTAGCGCTAATGAGTGCGAGGCACAGTTTCCGAGAGATTAGGTTCATCGAAGGCACAAGGCAGGAGTGAGTTGACGTTATTGCCCAAAGCCGTAGCCCTGCGCAAGGAATTTATCGACTCGATCGCCATGGGACACATCTCGGTTTTCTGCAATCCCCCGGTCGGGGTGCCCGTGCCACGGGG
>DASRKV010000149.1:0-15391 GCA_035648795.1 Opitutaceae bacterium | reverse complement strand
GCTGGCCGTGCGCCATGCGGCGGAGCTGTTCGTGATCATGCGGGTCTATTTTGAGAAGCCGCGCACCGTCCTCGGCTGGAAGGGCTTGATCAACGATCCCGATCTCGACGACAGCTTCCAGATCAACAAGGGATTGCGGCTGGCCCGCCGGCTGATGATCGACCTGACCGCGCGGCGACTGCCGGTGGCCACTGAGTTTCTCGACACCACCCTTGGCCAATATTACGCGGAACTGGTGAGCTGGGGCGGGATCGGCGCCCGGACGGTCGAGAGCCAGGTGCATCGTGAACTGGCCTCAGGGCTCTCCATGCCGGTCGGCTTCAAGAACCGGACGGATGGCGACGTGCAGGTCGCGATCGATGCCATTCGCACCGCGCGGCACCCGCATTGGTTTCCGTCGCTGACCAAGGACGGGGCGCCGGCCGTGCTCGGCACCGCGGGCAACGACAGCGGTCATCTCGTTTTGCGCGGCGGATCCCGCGGTCCGAATTTCGCCGCGGACTCGGTGCGCGCGGCGGCCGATCTCCTGCGCGCCGCGGACCTGCCTCCGCTCCTCGTGATCGATTGCAGCCATGCCAACAGCGGCAAGAACGCCGAGGCGCAGCCCGCCGTGGCCGCGGAGATCGCGGCGCAACTGGCGGCCGGCGAACGGGCCATCTGCGGGGTCATGATCGAAAGCAACCTGCTGGGCGGCGCGCAGGATTACCACCACCGGCCGCTCGTTTATGGCCGGAGCATCACCGACCCCTGCCTTTCGCTGGAGCGGACGATCCCCGTGCTCGCCGGACTGGCCGCGGCGGTCCGAGCGCGGCGCGCGCGGTCATGACGACGGCGACAGAGATCGTCGCCTACCTGCGAACGCTGGGCAATCCGCGCGATGCCGCGGGCCAGCGCCGTTTTGGGATCACCTCCGGCGGCGCATTGCTCGGTATCCGGGCGCCGGTGCTGCGCGCGATCGCCCGCGACTACCGGCGCAACCACGAGCTCGCGCTGCACTTGTGGGAGACCGGCGTCCACGAGGCGCGGATCCTTGCCACGTTGGTCGACGATCCTCATGCGGTCCGGCGAAGTCAGATGGAGCGATGGGTGGCGCGACTGTGACAACTGGGCGGTCACCGATGCCTGTTGTTGCGTGCTTTTTGACCGCACCCCGTTCGCGATCGAGAAAGCGCAGGTGTGGAGCGGGCGGCGGGCCGAATTCGTCAAGCGGGCCGGCTTCGTCCTCATGGCGGGGCTGGCCGTGCACCCGAAGGAATTGCCGGACGAGGTCTTTCTCGGGTTTCTTCCCCTCATCCGGCGCGAGGCGGTCGACGGTCGGAATTTCGTCAAGAAGGCGGTCAACTGGGCCCTGCGTCAGATCGGCAAACGCAACCCGCGCCTGCGCCGCGCGGCGATCGCCGGGGCGGAAGAAATCCGAAAGCTCGACTCGCCCTCCGCCCGCTGGATCGCCGCCGACGCCCTGCGCGAGTTGAGAGATTTCTCATGAACCAAAGCATGGCACCCAAGGGAATCACCGTTGGCTTTGTCTGGGCCGGCGCAACCCGGTGTCTCAGAAGGCTCCGAATGTGCCGGGTGGGATTGGTGGCGTTTTTCGTCGCGGCCGGCGTAAATCGATCGCCGGCCATGCTGGAGAGCACGTTCCTCTATTTTCCGACCCATTCCGAAGCGGGGACAAATCTGCAGGAATGGCGTGCGGGGGGGAAATTGATCGGCTACTCGTCCCCGATTGCTTCGCCGAGAATGGTCTGGCTGATGTTTCACGGAAACGCCGGACAGGCGAGCGACCGCGGTTACATCCAGGAATGTCTGCCGAATACCGATGGCGTGTTCATCGTGGAATACCCGGGCTATGGGCGGAAGGAAGGTTCGCCGTCGATAGAGTCGATCAATGCCGCGGCAGTGGAGGCTTATGCGCTCCTGCGGACACTCTATCCCGGAGTGCCCATCGGCGTGATCGGCGAGTCTTTGGGAAGCGGTCCGGCCTCTTATCTCTGCTCACTGGCAAATCCACCGGCGCGAGCGGTATTGATTGTCCCTTTTGACAACTTGTTGTCTCTTGCCAAGGAACACATGCCATTCCTGCCGGTAGGTCTATTGATCCGCGACAAATGGGACAACGTCGCGGCTCTGTTGAACTATGCGGGACGGGTTGATATTTACGGCGCACTGCAGGACACGATCATCCCGGTTCATCATGCAAGGCAGCTCGCGCAATCGCTGCCCCGAGCGACCTATCACGAAGTGGATTGCGGCCACAATGACTGGTCCAGCAGCCAGCTCGTGAAGGTCGGTGAATGACCATCGGATCCGATCCGGGTTATGCCGCCTCCTTGAGATCTGGAGTTTGGAGTTTGGAATTTACCGCGCAGCGACAGCGGTCGCGAGCTGGCCGCAGCCGGCGGCGATGTCGAGCCCGCGCCGCTGGCGCACCGTGCTGGGCAGGCCGTAGCGGGCGAGAATGTCCTGAAAACCTCGCGCGGTGGTCCGGTCGGAGGGGGCGCCGTCGTATCCGCTTGTTGGATTCAGCGGAATCAGGTTCACCTGCGCCGGCAGGCCGCGCAGGAGGCGGCCGACGGCATGGGCCTGCTCCGGCGTGTCGTTGCGGCCGGCGATGAGGGTCCACTCGAAGAAAATGCGCCGTTGCTGCTTCTCCGCGTAATAGCGGCACGCTTCCATCAAGGCGTCGAGGGGCCACCGTGCCGCCACCGGAATGAGGGCGGCGCGCTCCGCCTGGGTGGCGGCGTGCAGGCTGACCGCGAGGTGGGGCGGGCGGGCCTCGTCTGCCAGGCGCACGATGCCGGGAATCACCCCCACCGTGCTGAGCGTGATCCGTTTGGCGCCGATCGCGGGGCCATTCTGGTCGCGCAGGATGTCCACCGCCTTCATCACTGCGTCGTAATTGTGCAGCGGCTCCCCCATGCCCATGAGCACGACGTTGCGCAGGCGCTCGGGGCGGGCGGTGGCCGGCCCCGTTGCCGCCGGGCCGGGCTCGCCGGCCCCGGCGGCAGACTGATCCAGCGCGCGGCGAACATGCAGCACCTGGGCCACGATCTCGCCGGGCGTGAGATGGCGCGCGAAACCCATCTGACCGGTGGCACAGAATCCGCAGCCCATGGCGCAGCCAGCCTGGCTGCTGACACAGGCGGTGACGCGCCCGGTGAACCGCATCAGGACGGTCTCGATCCGCCGGCCGTCGCCCAGGGCCAGGAGGTATTTGCGGGTAAAACCGTCGGCGCTGTGCCGCTCGGATACGACGCCCGGCAGCGCGAGCGAAACCGCTTGTTCCAGCCGGCCACGCAGCCGGAACGGCAACTCCGGCATGTCGGAGAACCGCCCCGTTCCGTCGTGGTAGATGCAGCTCCAGAGCCGGGCCGCATGCACCGGGCTGAAACCCCACGACACGACGAGCGCCGTGAGTTCAGCACGGGTGAATTCGTGAAGACTGCGTGGTGTGCCGGGCATGGGTTCCGGTCGAGAGCGTGCGATGAAACCCGCCGGCTTCAAGCACCGGGGCGGTCGCGGTCCGGCGCCGGTAGCGCGCAGGACAACCGCGGCTCATCCCGGGTCGCTGTCAAAATGAGCCGAACCCGCGAATGCGAAGCGAGGTGGAAACGTTCATCCCCCAGTGGTTCAAGCGCGTTGGGGACAACGCGCTCCACCCACAAGGCTCAATTTGGGTGCCAGCCAGATTCAAATCGCGGGCTCGTCGTCGGAGGGGCCCGGTCCCGGAGGAGGCGGCGAAGCCGGATCCGCGGGGGGAAAAGCGCCTTCTTTCTTCAAGCGCTCGAGTTCGAGCGGGTGATCCTCCTGCATCTCGCGTTCGGACACGCGGCCCGTCAGCCACGCAAGGTTCATGGGATAGACATCGGGATTGAAGATCACGAAATAGAAGTGCCAGACGATGATTGCCAGGGTGGCGAGAATGGCTTCGTAGAAATGCACCGTCCGGGAAATGTCGAACCCGAGCTTGGTGAGCAGCCCCATCGAGGTGTTTTCGAACCAGAGGATCACGCCGGTGACCCCCATGAGCATCGTGCCCCAAATGAGCGCCCAATATTCGGCCTTTTCCACGTAGCTGAAGCGGCCGAACTTCGGTTTCTCCGGCGCGAAGCCGAGATTGTAGCGCAGGACCTTCCACGGATCCGTCACATCGCGCCAGCGCGGGAGGAGGTCGAGAATCAGCCGGCGGCCCTTCGGCGTCAGACCGAGGTAACCCGCGTGCCACAAGCCGGCGGCGATGAGCACCATCCCGGCCAACCGGTGCAGGAGAGCCCGTGCGACGAACGCCCGGCTGCTGACGCTACGGATCGCGACGACCCACCAAGCCTCGGGGTAATGGAGCATGAAGCCGGTCAGCACGAGCACGATGAAGCTGAGCGCCAGCGCCGCGTGCTGCAGGCGTTCGTGCGCGGTCATGCGGAGATGCAGGCGGTGCGGCAGCGGTGCTTCGGGGATCTCGCCCTGTTGGAGCGCGAGCTTGTGGAGCAGCTTCCGGATGAAATCGGAGAGGTTGTGGAACGTCATCCCGCCGATCACGAGAAAGATCAGCACGACGTAGAGATTGGCGATCCAGTAGAGAATCGGGCTCTCCGCCCGCTGGGCCGGGCTGACGTGAACGCGGCCGACCGTGAACCGCTGGTTGGCGCCGGGGTGGCATTGACCGCAGGTCGCCATGAGATTGGCCTTGTACACCGATGACGTCGGGTCGAGGGAAGATTTGATCGCATGCGCACTGTGGCAGCTCGCGCAATTGACCACTTCCACGCCGCCGCCGCGCGCGGACTGGCCATGATAGCTGTCGGCGAACGTCTGGACCGCGTCGGTCGCCATGCCATATTTCTTCGCGACGCGGCCCGAGGCGTGGCAGGAGGCGCAGACATCCTGGGACATGTTGCGCGAATAGACGGGAGAAGACGGATTGGTATGGGCGAGGATGTCGTGCTCGCCGTGGCAATCGGTGCACACCGGCGAGTCGAGGTTGCCCTGGCGAAGGGCCACGGCATGAATACTAAAGTTGTATTCGGCGGTCTGGCTCTTGTGACAGCGTGCGCACGTCTCCGGGATGCGTTGTTTGCTGACGCGAGAATTGGCGACCATGGCCTGGTTCGTCTCGTGGCTGCCGTGACAATCCACGCAGTTGGCGGCCTCGACCAGGCCCCGCTGCAACGCCGCGCCGTGCACGCTGTGTTCAAAGGAAGCCACGAACTTCGACCCCAGGAGCGTGCGCTCGCCCACGTCGGGTTTCTTGAGGTGACAGGATTCGCACAAGGTCGTCTGCGCCAGCTTCACCTCGATGCGGGGGCTTTCTCCCGGGAGGCCCGCCACCGGCCGGCGGTGGCAGTCAAGGCAGGCTGGTGCCTCCGCCACGCGCGACGCCAGAGCGCGGCCATGGGCGGACGAGAGAAATTGGTCGCGGGCCCGCTGGTGGCAGCGGCCGCAGGCATCCCCCTGCTGCGCGCGCGCAAAAGGAAACCCGGCGGATTTGATGCCCGCCACCGCGTGGGTGCCGTGGCAGCCCGTGCAGCCGGTGTCATCGCCCGCCAACCGGGGAGTCTGGGCCAGTCGCGGATGAAACGGGTGCTTGCGGCCGGCCTCGTCATGGCACGAGGCGCAGTCGACCCGGGCCATCGGGCTCTTGTGCGGGAGATTCTCGGCGTCGAAACCGTCATGGCAGTCGGTGCATTCGAGCGAGCGATGGGCCGACCGGTCGAGGGTGGCCTTGTCTACCAGGAGCGACACCAGGCGTCCGGCGCGCTTCAGCGTCAGCTTCGGGTCGCTGTGGCACTCCAGGCAGGCGGCGCTGGAGTTGGTCGCGGGCTCCTTGGATTTCTCCGCGACCGGCACCGGAGAGCCCGCCGGACCGTCGGCCCGGGCCGGGGCCAGGCACACAATCCAGCAGCTCAGGATCAGCAGGGCCCGTTTCACCCGGCTTGGTCCGCCGCCGGCCGGTCGTCTGCTCAGTGGGGTCCACCGCATCATCAACCGATGCTACGGCGCGCCGCCCGCCGGCGTAAAGGCCGCCCGGGGGCCAGCCGGGCGGAATGAACGAGACTTAATCCCCGCTATAACAAAAGACGCCCATGTCTTGAGCAAAAAATGATCATCATCAGTCAACCCATGCGGTGCTGAATCAGGCGGTACGGTGTAGGATGACGGTTTTCCCCCCTTGCGCATGGCGTTCGGCATGACCGTGTTCCTCCGGCCACCCCGGTCTCGTTTGATCCGGCGGGGAGCGGTGCTGCTGCTCGCCGCAGCGGGATTGGCCGGTGCGGGCGTGGGCCGCGGCGCCCCGGTGGCGGCAGTTCCGGCTGCAGCGGCCGCTTCCACCGAGCGACCCAAGGCACCGGCGCCAAATTCGAACGCGGCTTGCCTGGAATGCCACGACGACGAGCAACTCACGATGAAGCAGGCCGGCAAGGTGGTGCCGCTGTTCTTCAATCAGGCGGGCTTCGCCAAATCCGTCCACAAAAACCTGGATTGCACTGACTGCCACGAAGGCTTCGACGGGGAAAGCGTGCCCCACCAGAAACCGCTCACCCCGGTCGATTGCGGATCCTGCCACGAGAAGCCGGCCAAGCTCTACGCCACCAGTATCCATGGGATGAGCCACGCCATGGGAGCATCCGGCGCCGCCACCTGCGTCAGCTGCCACGGCCATCACGACATCGTGCCGGTGAAGCAGCTCGACTCGCCGGTGTTCAAGCTGAACCTGCCCCGCACCTGCGCGACCTGCCACAGCAACCAGAACCTGACGGACGAGTATCGCATCAGCAACGCCCACGCCGCCAGCCAGTACCTCGATAGCATCCATGGGCGGGCGCTGCTGCAGATGGGCCTGATCGTGGCCCCGTCCTGCAACGACTGTCATGGCGTGCACGACATCAAGCGCAGCGTCGACCAGGGTTCCCGCACCAACCACGCCAACATCGCCCGGACGTGCGGCCAGTGCCACGTCGGCATCGAGCAGATCTACGCGCAAAGCGTGCACGGCCAGCTGCTCGCGCAGGGCGACAAACGGGGTCCCGTCTGCTCCGATTGCCACTCAGCCCACGAGATTGAGAAGCCCGGCACGGCCCACTTCAAGTCCCTCAGCGACCAGCGCTGCGGCCGCTGCCACCAGGACCGCCTCGCCCATTACCGCGAGACTTATCACGGCAAGGCCATGGCGCTCGGCCGGCCCAATGTCGCCGCCGACGTCGCGGCCTGCTACGACTGCCACGGCCACCACGACGTGCTCCCGGTGACCGATCCGCGCTCCCGGCTTTCCAAGCAACGCATTGTCGCCACCTGCCAGCAATGCCATGCGGGGATCAACGTCAATTTCACGAAGTACCAGCCGCATGCCAACCCGCTCGACGGCGTCAACTATCCGCTGCTTCACCAGGTGTTTCTCTTCATGACGGTGCTGCTCATCGGCGTGTTTGCCGTCTTCGGCGTGCACACCCTCTTCTGGCTCGTCCGCTCCATTTACCTGTTCCTGAATGACTCCAAGGCCTTCCGGGAGGCCAAGGTGCAGGGGCACTCGGATGACGAGCAGTTCACGCGCTTCACGCCGTTCGAACGCTTCCTCCACCTCATGGTCGTGACGAGCTTCCTGTTGCTTGTCATCACCGGCATGCCGCTGAAGTTCTATTACACCGACTGGGCGAAGACCATCTTCAACCTGATCGGCGGCCCGGACGTCGCCCGCGCGCTCCACCATTTCGGTGCGCTCGTGACATTCGCGTACTTCGTGCTGCACCTCGGCGAACTCGCCCGCACCCTGTGGAGCCGCCGCCGGGTCCTGCGCGATCCCGCCACCGGCCGCCTTCAGTTGCGCCGGGTCTGGCAAGCCGTGTTCGGTCCGGATTCCATGGTGCCGTCCTTCCAGGACTGGCGCGATTTCATCGCCCACCAGCGCTGGTTCTTCGGCAAGGGCCCGCGCCCGCAGTTCGGCCGCTGGACCTATTGGGAGCGCTTCGACTATTTTGCGGTCTTCTGGGGCATCTTCGCGATTGGCGTGTCCGGCCTGATCATGTGGTTCCCGAAGTTCTTCACTGGTTTCCTGCCCGGCTGGATTATCAACATCGCGCTGGTTGTGCACTCCGACGAGGCGCTCCTGGCCGCCGGCTTCATCTTCACCTTCCACTTTTTCAACACCCATTTCCGGATTGAGAAGTTCCCGATGGACACGGTGATCTTCTCGGGCCGGATTTCGAAGACGGAGATGCTGCATGAGCGGAAACGCTGGTACGACCGGCTGGTGGCCAGCAACCGGCTGGAGAATTACCGCGTCAAGGACGACTGGGAGGGGCGGAAGAAGATCGCAAAGGGTTTCGGCTTCCTCTTCTTCGGAACGGGCCTCGTCCTGCTCGGGCTGATCGTCTACGCCATGCTGTCCCGCCTGGGACACTGAGCCGGACTCAGGCAGAAGAACCCTGGCCGCGCTCGCCGGAATTTACGTGGGCCGGCCGTGCAATTCGGGCGGACACCAATGCAGGCGTGGCCCACTACCCGCGATCCATGGTCTTTTGTCTTGGCTGTGCAACGTGTAGGCTGCCAGCTTGCTGGCGCAAAATAGCGCGAGCGAGCTCGCTGCCTGCAGAACAATTGGTTCCCCCGCCAAAATAAAAGACCTGGGCCGGCGACCGGGATGATCTGCGTCTGACCTCGACGCCGCGCCGGCCCGGCGCCATGGTTCCCGCATGCCGGAGATCCTGACCAAATTTCTGCAGGCGTTCATCCCGTTGTTCGTGGCCATCGACCCGGTCGGACTGGCGGCGGTGTTCCTGGCGCTCGGACGCGATGTGGCCCCGCGCACCCGGCATCGCATCGCGTGGCAGGCGACGGTGACGGGGGGCGTGGTCGCCATCGGATTCCTCTTCCTCGGGGAAAACGTCTTTTCGGCGGTCGGCGTGTCGGTGAGCGATTTCCAGATCGCGGGCGGGCTCATTCTTTTCATCCTGGCGGCCCGCGACCTGACTCAACCGGAAGGCGCGCCGGTCAAGCTGCCGGATGATTTCGGCATCGTGCCGCTCGGCATGCCGCTCATCGCGGGGCCGGCGCTGATCACCACCCTGCTGCTTCTCGTGCACACACAGGGGACGCCGGTGACGGTGGTCGCACTGGCGGTGAACCTGGGAATCGTGGCGCTCGCCTTCGTCGGCAGCGAATGGCTGGGGAAAAAGATCGGCGAGATGGGCCTGCGCGCGATCTCCAAGATCATCTCCATGCTGCTCGCGGCCATCGCCATCGCGATGATCCGCCGCGGTTTGGCCAGGTGAAGCCTCAGCCGGCGAAGGTGGTCAGCAGATCGGCGTAGATCTTCGCGGCGGTCACCAAGTCGGTCACGCGGACCCGCTCATCAACGGCGTGGGGATTGCTTCCGACCGGACCATAGCCGGCGGTGGGCACGCGGAGATGTTCGGCGAAGAAATGCATGTCGTTAAAGCCCGTGGAAACGTAGAAGACCGGCCGCCCGCCCCGCACCCGTTTCACACTGGCGGCGACGGCGGCGAAGAACGGCGCCACGGGATCGCGGAAACACGGGTGGTTGTCCGACACTTTCTCAATCGTGATATGACAGTGCGGGATGCCGCGGGCGGCGGCGGTCAGGAACGCCCGCAGCTCGCGTTCGGCCTCCACGACCGTCTCGGTGGCGATGACGCGGCGGTCGATGCTGAAGCACGCCTCGGCGGGCACCGTGTTGATCTTGCCGCCGGAACCGGCGGCGAACACTCCGCCGACATTGATCGTGGGATGCATTTCCCGGCCGTCCGGCGCGCGAAACCTGCGCCGGGCGAGCCGTCGCTTGTAGTCCTCCAACGCCAGCACCACCGCCGCCATCTTCTCGAGCGCGTTGACGCCCTGCTCGGGCGTCGAACCATGCGCCGACCGGCCGTGGACCACGACGTTGAGCCAGACGACGCCATTGTGGCCGCATCCGACAAAGCGCCCTTCCCCACCCTCCATGACCACGACATAGTCGGCTCGCAGCGGCACGTGATCCACCACCCAGCCAGCGCCAAGGAAGCTGTCGGTTTCCTCGTCCGCCGTGAACGAAATCTCGACATTGCAGCGCGGTGGCACCGCGGTGGCCTGCAAGGCGCGCAGCGCCAGCACGAGGCTCGCGATCGAGCCTTTCATGTCGGCGGTGCCGCGGCCGTAGATCCAGCCGTCCTCGAACGCGGGCTCGAATGGGCTTCCGTGACGCCAGCGGCCGCCGGCGGGCACCACATCATAGTGGGCGTTGAAATGGAGGGTCTTGGGGGCGCCCATCGCGCGATATCCCACCACATTGTATCGCGGGTGAGTTCGCCACTCCGGGATCAGACGATTCTTCGCGACTGACGGGGGAATGGGCAGACGCCGCGCCCGCAACCCGGCGCCGCGCAGCTCGCGCATCAGCAGCGCCGTGATGGCCTCATAGTGATCGCCGGGGGGATTGACCGTCGGGACGCGGACGAGCTGCTGGAGCAGGGCGACGAGATCGGCGGAATGGCGGTCGAGGTACTGAAACGGCGTCATGAGACCGAGGAAACGCGTTCGCCGCCGTCGGTTCAAGCCCGGCGCGTCAGGACCGTGCGGCGAGTTTGATCCAGAGAAGCCGCACGATTGTGAGTGCGGCCATGACGAGGAACGCCGGCCGGACGAAGCGGGATCCGCGGCGCACCACCAATCCGGCCCCGATCCGGGCTCCGAGGACCTGTCCGATCGCCATGATCAGGCCGGCGCCAAGATGCACCAGGCCGGCGCCGGCGAACAACGCCAGCGAAGCAAGATTGCTCGTGGCATTCATCACCTTGGTATGGGCGGTCGCCCGGGTCAGATTGTGCCCGCAAAGCAACACGAAGGCGATCGCCCAAAACGATCCGGTGCCGGGGCCGAAAAAGCCGTCGTAAAACCCCAAGCCGAGCCCGAAGAGCACCGAAAAAGCCGCCGCCCCCATGCGCGGCGGACCGTCATGGAGCCCAATCTGGGGCTGAAAGACCAGGTAGATCACAATCACGGCCAGCAGAACGGGAATGACTTTCTCCAACACTGGCGCCGCCACGTGCTGCACCGAAAATGCGCCAAGCAACGCGCCGACCAGGGTGAAAAAGATCCCCATGCGACAGTCGCGCAAATCGACCAACCCGCGGCGCGCATACTGCCAGGATGCGGCCACGCTGCCGAACGACGATTGGAACTTGTTGGTGCCTAGCGCGAGCTGGGGCGGCAGACCGAAGTTGAGGAGGACCGGCAGCGAAATGATGCCCCCGCCGCCGGCGATGGAATCGACCAATCCGGCGCTGAAACCGGCCGCGAAGAGCAGCGGATACGCCCAGAGAGGAAGGGGATGGGACAACAACATGAGATGCCCTGGGGGCAGCCAGCGAGAATCCTCGCCGCGCCGCGCAAGACAACACGTAATCCTCCGGTCGGGCCGGGATGGGCGCCGCTCAGCCGGAATCGCTGGCACGCAACTTTTGACTTGGCGCGCGGCGTGGGGAAAATGTGCTGATTGCCATGCCTGATCTCGCTGACCTGCCGCTCTCATGAAGGCCTTCCTTGTTCGCCATAGCCATGCGCTCGCCGACAACGAAGATCCCCGGCGGCCGCTAAGCGCCCGCGGCAGAGAAATCACCCGGGAGGTCGCGGCCTTCCTCAAGCCCAGCGGCGCGATCAACGCCGTCCGCGCGGTCTGGCATAGTCCGCTCGTGCGGGCGCGCGAAACGGCGGAGTTGCTGGTGAATGAACTCGGGCTCGATGCGATCTTGATCGAAGCACCCGGCCTGCTGCCCGAGGACGATCCGGCCACCGTGGCCGACCGTTTGGACAATGCGGGGGAGCCGGTGATGATCGTCGGACACGAGCCCCAACTCGGTGTGCTGGCAACGGTCCTGGTCCGCGACAAATCGAAGCCGGTCGCTTTCGAGTTCAAAAAGACCGCGGTGCTCGCGCTTGAGAAAACCGGCGGACGCCACAAAAAATCCGGCCGGGCCTGCTGGCTGGTGCGGTGGCATTTCTCTCCCGAGCTGCTCGCGACGCAACGGGAGCGGCCGCCGTCTGGCGTTGGCAAGCGGCCGCCGCCACCCTAGCGTCGGTCCATGGAGCTTCACGTCCTGCCCGCGCGCACGGGTGCCGCCGCCGAGAACATGGCCGTCGACTTCCTGCTGCTCCAACGCCATCCGGAACCGGCGGCAATTCGCTTCCGCCATTATGAGTGGCGCAATCCGGCGTTTACCTTCGGCTTCGGACAAAAAGCCGCGTGGGTGCGCGACCAGCTCCCGCCCGGCGAGCGCTTCGATATCTGCCGGCGGCCGACCGGCGGTGGCATCGTGGATCATCGGCAGGACTGGACCTACACACTCGTCATTCCGCGCGGGCATGAGTTGTGGGAGGCGCGGGCGGCGGAATCCTATCGCCTCGTCCATGACTGCCTGGCCCAGGCGCTGCGCGAACTCGGTCAGCCGGCAATCGTCAAAAAGCAAAGCGAACCGGCGGTCGCCACCGGTCTGGCCCCGGCAGATCGAGTCATGCCGGCCTTGCTGGAGCCCGGGATCTGCTTCCAACGCGCGGAACTCCACGATGTCGTTGACGAGCGCACGGGCGAAAAAATCGCGGGGGCGGCCCAGAAACGCAATAAACAGGGGCTCCTTTTTCAGGGCTCAATCTGGAAACCCTCGGTGAACCTAAGCGATTGGGATACCTTGGGCGCGCGCTTCGCCATCGGATTGGCCCAGGCGGCAGGCGTCATGGCCCGGCCCGCTCCCTGGCCGGACCTGAACGAGGACGAATTGACCGGCCTGACGGAACAATACTCGTCGCCGGAGTGGATCGACTATCGGTAAGAAATCCGGTGAACCGTGCCGGTTCACCCGGATCTCTTCAGGGTGATCACGCACTCGAGGTGGCGCGTCTGGGGAAACAGGTCAAAGGGCTGGATGGCGGTCAGCACATAGCCGGCGGCGAGGAACTGGCGCAGGTCGCGCATCTGGGTGGCCGGGTCGCAGGAGACGTACACCACGGCCCGCGGACCGAAGGAGAATAGTTGCCGCAGAAACGGCTCATCGCAGCCCTTGCGCGGCGGATCGATTACCACGGCGGTGTCCGTCGGCGGGAAATCGACCCCGGCGAAGATCGCGGCGGCATCGCCGGCAAGAAACGACGCGTTCGTGATGCCGTTGGCCGCGGCATTTTCCCGGGCAAACGCCACGGAGGTCTCGCTGACCTCGATGCCCGCGACGCGCTGGAACTTCGCCGCCGACGCGAGGGCGAACAATCCGCTGCCGCAATAGGCATCGATAAGAAATCGCGCGTTGCCGGCCGCCGCCTGATCGCGGACATAACCGGCAAAAGCCGGCAGGATGAACGGATTGTTCTGAAAGAAATCTCCCGCCAGGAATCTCAGATGGAGACGCGACGCCCTCGGCGCGTCCTTTGCTGACAACGAGGGCGCCGGCGCTCCGGTTGTAGCCGGGGGCGTTGACGCCGGAGAGTCTTCCCCTGTAGCCGGGGCCACCGACCCCGGAGGGCCGGCCTCCGCGAGGCCGGCGATCGGGATCTCCTCGACGATCGCCGCCGCGTAATCGGTGGTCACGGCGCCGCCGGCATCGCGCAGGAGCAGCGTCGCGCCGCGCTGAAACTCACCGGCGAGGATTCGCGAACGCACGTCGGCGCGCACCTCCGCGAGCCGGGCGTTGATCGCGTCGGTCGCAATCTCGCAGCGCGGCACGTCGACGATCTCATGCCTGGAGCCTTGTTTCAGAAAGCCGATTGGCGATTCCGGGTCCTTTCCGCTTTCCGGTCTCCGGTTTCCGGTTTGGAAGTGCGGCGTGATCTTCGAGCGATAGCCGAATTCGCGCGGCGAGCCGACGACGGGGGCGACGGCGAATTCCACGCCGGCCAGGTGGCGCAACAGTTCGGTCACCTGGCGGCGCTTCCATTCCAACTGCTCGCCGTAGACCAGATGCTGATACTGGCAACCGCCGCAGCGCCCAAAGAGCGGACAGCGCGGCGATGAAACGCGGTGCGGCGAGCGCGTGAGCACCGCGACCAGATCGGCCTCGGAATAATTCTGGTGGTTCCGGAAGATCCGCGCGCGAACCCGCTCGCCGGGAAGCGCAAAAGGAACCATCACCACCCAGCCGGCGGCCGTGGCCGCCGGAAGGTCCAAGTCACCAGTTTCAAGGCGCAAAGGTTCAGCCAGCAGCACGCGGCCAAGCCCCAAGCCCAGGTTGGTGAGCGTCGTTATCTCCAGCTCCAGCTCCTGGTGGTACGCGAACGGCCGGTCATTGAATTTTTTCCTGGCCATGGAACAGAACTATAGCCGCAAAGGCGCCGAAGAAGCGCAAATTAGTTCCAGACTGACTTTTGGCGCATTTTGCGCCTTTTTGCGGCTGCATGTCGGCCGAACGCATTACCAGCCTGCAGAATCCACGCGTGAAACAGCTCGTGAAGCTGCGCGATCGCGGTCCGCGCGACGAAACCGGATTGTTCCTGATTGAAGGTTATCGGGAGGTGAAACGCGCGCTCGATGCCGGGGTGCAGCCGGTGGAGCTGTACTGCGGCCCCGACTGGTTTCTCGGCGCCAACGAGCCCGTCCTCATCGAGGAGGCACAGCGCTTCGGAGCGCAGGTGTTCGATCTTTCAAAGGAAGCATTTGCAAAGGTTTCCTATCGTGACCGCCCCGACGGCTTGCTTGCCGTGGCGCGTCAATGGAAGCGGACGTTGGCAGATCTGGACAAGACTGTAGCCGGCCCCGGCGAGGCTGGCTTGCCGGGGTCGGCGGCCCCGACTGCAAGGTCTGCAGACCCCTTTCTCCTCGTGATCGAGGCGATTGAGAAACCCGGCAATCTCGGCACGATCCTGCGGAGCGCGGATGCGGCGGGGATCAATGCGGTCATCGTCTGCGATCCGGTGACGGACATTTTCAACCCGAACGTCGTCAGGTCCTCCACCGGCGTGTTGTTCTCGCTGCCGGTGGTGGTGGCGGAAGGGCCGGAGGTTCGAGCCTGGCTGGGTGCGCGCCGCATCCGCGCCGTGGCGACGTCCCCGGCGGCCAAGACTCTCTACACCGACTCGGATCTCCGCGGGCCGCTCGCCCTCGTCATGGGCAGCGAGCAATACGGCCTGAGCGAGTTCTGGCTGAAGGAGAGCGACCTGCTGGTGCGCATCCCGATGGCGGGCCGGGCCGACTCGCTCAACGTGGCGATGGCCACGGTCATCACGCTCTTCGAAGCCGTGCGGCAGCGCACGGCGACAAGCTTGGTCTGAAGCGCTGGATTTAGTGAGGAGTCCAAGATGGGGCGTTGGGGACATACATTCTGAATGGCAGGGTGTGAGACCACCCGACATCCTCTGCTTGCCACAAAGGGCGAAGTAATTACTTTGTACCCATGCTGACCAAAATCGTTCCGATCGGCAATTC
>DASRKV010000148.1:0-9576 GCA_035648795.1 Opitutaceae bacterium | reverse complement strand
GGCCTGGGCCGCCTGCATTTCGGTCAGGATGCGCGCCATCTGATTGATGGGATTGAAGAATTGTCCGGCAAAATTGATGAACGCCACCAGGGTGCCCAGGGTCATGCCGCCCACGGTGCTGAGGTGCCCGCCGCCCCAGAGGGCCAACCCGGCGGCCAGGCTCCCGAGCGTCATGACCACCGGAAAATACACGGCCGACTGCCGCGCGTTTTTCACCGAGGCGGCGAACATTTGGGCGCTCAACTGTTGGAATTCGCCGAGGTTGTCCGCCTCGCGCACCAGCGTCTTGGTCGTGCGCACTCCCTGGATCGACTCATGGTAGGCGGCGGTGATCTGCGAGTTGAATTTCCGGATCTCGCGGTGGCTGAGCAGCATCATCCGCTGGAAGTATTTGCTCACGACCGCGAGCGGCGGCAGCACGGCGAGCACGATCAGCGCGAGCCGCCAGTTCATCAGCAGGAGGCTGAGCGCAATCATGATGACAAAGCACGTGCCCCACACGAGGTCGAGGAAACCCCACGCGATGATGCGCGCGAGCCGGTCGCAGTCGGAGGTGAGACGGGTGATCAGCCAACCAACCGGGCGCTGATCGTAAAAGGCGAACTCGAGGTCCTGGAGGCGATCGAAGCACAGGCGCCGGATATCGTGGCTCATGTGGTTGGAGATCTTGCCGGCCAGTTCGATGAACACCCAGACGCCGAGGCTGAGCAGCGCCGTGAGCAGCCAGTAGAGGCCGATGTATGGACGGAGGTCGGCGCGCAGGCCGCGCTGCACCACGGCGTCAATTGTCCAACGGGTGACCTGGGCGAACGAGGCGTCAAGCGCCGCGATGCCCATGCCAGTGAGCGCGAGTGGAATGAGAAAGCGTTTCAACCGCAGGGCGTGCTGGAAAACCTTCCACCAGAGGCCGGCATCAAGGCGGGCCTGGAATTCGTCTTCGTGGAGGAGATGGGCGGGCATGGAATCGAGGGGGTGCCATCGCTGCCTAGACGCTGGCGGGGTCCCGGGTGAATTCGGCGGCCAGGCTTGTCTGGATCTGCCAGAGCCGCCGGTAGAGGCCTTCGATCCGCAACAGTTCGGCATGCGTGCCGGTCTGGATGATTCGACCGTGGTCCAGCACGATGATCCGGTCGGCGTGGGCGAGGGTGGAGAGGCGATGGGCGATGACGAGGGTCGTCGCCTCGCCGCGGCGGGTTTTGAGGGCGTCGATGATCAACGCCTCGGTCTCGCTGTCCACGGCGCTGAGGGCATCGTCGAGAATAAGGATGGCGGACTTCTTGAGGATGGCGCGGGCGATCGCCACGCGTTGCCGCTGGCCGCCGGAGAGCGTGACGCCGCGCTCGCCGATCAACGTGTCGTAACCTTCCGCGAAGCCGACAATGGTGTCGTGGATGCAGGCGGCGCGCGCGGCTTCCGCCACCTCGTAATCCGGCGCGTCGCCGCGGCCCAGGCGGATATTGTCCCGCAGGGTCTTGGAAAAGAGGAAAGGCTCCTGCATCACGGTGCCGATTTGGCGGCGCACCCATTGACGGGGCAGGCGCGACAGCTCGAAACCGTCGAGGCGGATCGAGCCCGCCGAATAGTCATAAAGGCGCAGCAGCAAATGGATGAGGGTGGATTTGCCTGACCCCGACGGACCAAGGATGGCGAGCGTCTCGCCCGCCGCGACGTCGAAGGACAGGCCGTTGAGCGCGCCTCGCCCCGCGGCGCGCGGCGAGGTGGCGTGCGCAAAATGCAGGTCGCGGACGGTGATGGCACCCCGGAGCTGCGGGAACCCGGGCCCGGGGGCAGCGGGAGCGGAGCGTTCTCCTCCCTCCGCCATTTCGCCTTGCCCGTCGGCCGATGGCGCGAGGGCGATGTCCGCCTCAGGGCGCTGGTTGAGAATCTCGCGGAGCCGTTTGAGGGCGACGGCCGTCTTGCCCACCTCGGTAAGGATGCGGCCCATCTGGCGCACGGGCCACAGCATCGTGCCGAGGTAGGCGAGGAAGGCGAACAGCACGCCGACCGACAGATCGCCGGTGGTGATCCAGTGCGCCCCCACCAGCAGCGTGAGGCCCATCTGGCTGAGCGCCACGAGGTCGGAGATCGACCAATACCAGGCCATCAGGCGCAGGAGCCGGAGACTGCGGTCGCGGTAGGTCGCGTTGGGGCCGGCAAATTTCCGGCGCTCGAAGTCCTGGCGGGCAAACGCCCGCACGACCCGGATGCCCGTGAGGTTCTCCTGGATGACGGCGGTCAACGCGCTCTCGGCCTCGTCCACCCCCTTGAAGACGTGCTTCACCTGCCCGAAGTAGACATAACCATAGATCACGAGCGGTCCGATTAGCGCAAACGATACCGCGGTCATCCGCGGACTGAGCGTCAGCATGAGCGGCAGAGCGACGGCGGCCAGCAACGCGGCATTGGCGAGCTCCATCACTTGAACCGCCAAGAACTGCCGTAGCGTTTCCACGTCGCTGGTGCAGCGCTGCACGAGATCGCCCGTGTCGGCCCGATCATGGTAAAGCGCCGGCAGGTGGTTCAGGTGATCGTAGAGTTCGTCCTTCAGCCGGCGGGCGATTCCGTCCGAAGCGATGGCGGCACGCCGGCCCTTGAGATAGGCGAAGACGCCGCCGAGCGCGGTCAGCACGACCATGGCGACCGGCGCCAGCCACAAGTGGCTGCGCAGGGTCTCCGGCCCTCCGAGCAGGGCCAGCAGCGCGCGCAGCGGCCGGCCGAGATCGGCCGCGACGACTTTGCCGGCCACGGCGTAGTCAATGGTCACGGTGCCGACCAGCGGTACGAGATAATTGAATACCGTGGCGAGCAGCAACGCCGCGATCGCGGCGGCGTAGCGCCGGCGCTGGCCGCGCATCAGCTGCCAGACCGTTCGGATGGGCGATGGGCCGTCGGTGGCCATGGGAGGACGAGGGAAGGCGAAAAAAGGAAGATCGAAGGTGAAAAACGGGAAGGCCCGCTCGGCGAAGAGCGGGCCTGGCACACCAAAGGGAGATTTTGTAGTGGCGGCCCGCTCGGAGTTCCGGAGGCGGGCCGCGAAGATAACCTAGAACGTCATCGGACGACCCGTGCTGCCGGACTGGCCAACGCGGCAATGATTTCGAGGTTGGACGGGTTCATCATGGGGCTCGTTAATTCGAGTGTGCCGAGCGTTAAAGCGGCCGGCGGTGACGCAGGCAAGTGAATATTCAAAGCGGCTCCGGTTGGTCGATGCGCCTCCAAACGGCCCGGCGGACCGCCTCCTGCGACCCACCGGATGCCGCGCCGGGGCGGAACCGCTCTGCGCTTGTGCCATGCGGCAGGGGCGTCTCGCCCATGGGCAAACAACGGAACTGCCCCGGCAAGGCCCGATGCCCCCGGATCATAACAGGGGCTTTAATGCGCCCCAGACAATCTCTGCGACCATCGCGTGGCCCAGGCCGTTCGGATGAATGCCGTCCGCTTGATTGAGTTCAGGCCGGCCGGCGACGCCCTCAAGCAGAAACGGGATGAGCGGCACTCGATTCTTCTGCGCCAATTCCGGGAAAACGGCCGCAAAAGCCCGCGTGAAATCGGCGCCCATGTTGGGCGGCGCGGCAATGCCTGCGAGGACAATCTTTGCGGCCGGATATTTCGCCCGGACCCGATCGACGATGGCTTGCAGATTGGCGCGGGTTGCCTCGGGCGGCAGACCGCGGAGCCCATCATTGCCCCCGAGCTCGAGCACGAAAACGTCCACGCGCTGCCGCAGAACCCATTCGACCCGCCGCAGGCCGCCGGCGCTCGTCTCCCCGCTGAGTCCGGCGTTCACCACGCGCCAGGGCAGCCCGGCCGCGGCGATTCTTTTCTGGACGAGAGCCGGGAATGCCTCGACCGACGGATCTTCAAGTCCATAGCCGGCAGTCAAACTGTCGCCGAAAAAGAGCAGGGTTTTCGTGTCCGTGGCCGAGGCCATCCCCGCAGACCACCAAGGCACCAACGCACAGAGACAGCAGTAAGCGATAAGCCGTAAGCCACGAGCGGGGAAAGGATTCGTGGCCGCGAGCGCCAGCGAGTGGATCCGTTCTTGTGGCTTCTCGGGTCTTTTCGTGGCGATCATCTCTGACGCTGTGGCTCTGGCCTCCGCGAGGCAAGAGAAGCTGATCCCGGTCTCGACGATGTCTGTGCTCACTGCGGTTCCAAGAAACACACCTGGTCATTTGTTGCAGCTCGGTCGCGTCCGGTGTTTCGTGGTGTCTTCCATGAGTGATCAACCGATGCTGAAAGTCGAGCGGCTGACGAAGACCTACGCCACCGCGGCTGGTCCGCTGACCGTTCTGAAGGACGTGACGCTCGAAGTGACGGCCGGTGACACGCTGGCGGTCGTGGGTCCTTCCGGCAGCGGCAAGACGACCCTGCTGGGCCTCTGCGCCGGGCTCGACGAACCGACGGCGGGCGTCGTCACCCTCAATGCCACCAATCTGGGCCGCCTGACGGAAGACGGGCGCGCGCTCCTCCGCAACGAATGCGTCGGCTTCGTGTTCCAGAACTTCCAGTTGATTCCCACGCTCACCGCCCTGGAAAACGTCCTCGTCCCCCTGGAACTGCGGACTGAAGCGCCCCACGGTCCGCGCGATGGCCGCGCGGCGACGAAAGTCGGTCCGGGCGACGGCCCGGCCGAGGCGTGCGCATTGTTGGAGCGAGTAGGCCTGAGTGACCGGCTGGGACACTACCCGATGCAGCTTTCGGGCGGCGAACAGCAACGCGTGTCGTTGGCGCGCGCGTTCGTCAACCGGCCGAAAATCCTTTTTTGCGACGAGCCGACGGGGAACCTCGACGACGAGACGGCGCGGGCGATGATGGACCTCGTCTTCGGTCTCAACCGGGAACGCGGCACCACGCTCGTGCTGGTGACGCATAATCTCGAGCTCGCGCGGCGTTGTTCGCGGATCATCCGCCTTCGCGGCGGAGCCGTGGTGGACGATTTGGCGTGACGCACATGCACGAGCTAAAAAGCACGGGGGCATTTCGGGTGAATTGGTGGACGGCTTATCTGTCATGACTTTCGCTCTTAAAATGGCATGGCGGGATTCCCGCGCGAGCCGGCGGCGGCTCGCGTTGTTCTCGCTTTCAATCGTGCTGGGAGTCGCCGCCCTCGTCGCCATCGGCTCATTCCGCGACAACCTCCGGCAGGCCGTGGCGGAGCAATCGAAGACCCTGCTCGGCGCCGATCTGGCGGTGACCTCGCGGCAAAAACTGCCGGCGGAGGCGAGCGCTTTCCTTGACCATTTGGGCGGCGAACAGGCGCGGGAGATCGCGTTTTCGTCGATGATCGTGTTCCCGACCCGCGGGGGACAGACGCGAATTGCCCAGGTGCGCGCGCTCGAGGGCAGCTTCCCGTTCTACGGCGAGGCGGTCACCGTGCCGGCGGAAGCCCTCAAGAAACTCGACGCGGGTGATGCCGCCGTGCTCGAAGATTCGCTGATGGCGCAGTTCGGTCTGCGGATCGGCGATCCGATCCGGGTGGGTGAGGCGACCTTCAGCGTCGCGGCGGCCTTGCAGAAGATTCCCGGCGAATCGCCCGCCGTGGCGATGCTGGCGCCGCGGGTCTACATCCCGTTGCGCGCGCTCGAGCGGACCCACCTGGTGCAAACGGGCAGTCTGGTGCGCTACCGCACCTATTTCAAATTCGCCCCCGGCTACGACGTCGAAGCCCTCGTCCGCGACCTGCGCGAGCGGTTTCGCATTCTGCAGCTCGGGTTCGACACGGTTGAAAACCGCAAGCGCGATCTCGGGCGCGCGCTGGACAACGTGGAGTCTTTTTTGAACCTCGTGGGCTTCATCGCCCTGTTTCTGGGTGCGATCGGGGTGGCGAGCGCGATGCAGGTTTATGTGCAGCAAAAGGTGGCGACCGTCGCCGTGCTCCGCTGCCTGGGCGCGACGGCTCGCCGCAGTTTTGCGGTGTACCTGTGGCAGGGGTTGGGACTCGGCCTGCTGGGGGCGGGACTGGGCGCCCTCCTGGGGCTCGCCGCCCAGCTCGTGCTACCGGCGATGTTTCGGACCTTTCTTCCGGTGGATGCGCGGGTGTTCATCTCCTGGCGCGCGGTCGCGAGCGGAATGGGCGCCGGACTTGTGGTTTGCCTGCTCTTCACGCTGCTGCCGCTCTTGTCCATCCGGCGGGTGTCGCCCCTTCGCGCGCTGCGCACGGGTTTTGGCGAACCGGCGCCGGGGCGCGATCCGTTGCGGTGGGCGCTGTCCGGCCTCATCGGCGTGGCCGGGTTGGGATGCGCGTGGTGGCAGACCAACCGGTGGCAGCGCGGTCTCGGCTTTGCCTTGGCTCTGGCGGCGACCTTCGGCGTGCTCACCGGTGTGGCCCGTCTTCTCACCTGGGCCGCGCGGCGCTGGGTTCCCCGCCGCTTGCCCTACGTCTGGCGGCAGGGACTGGCCAACCTCTACCGGCCCAACAATCGCACGGTTCTCCTGCTGGTGGCGCTCGGTCTCGGCACGTTTCTCGTGCTGACGCTGTACCTGACGCGCGCATCGCTGCTCGGCGAGTTTGCCGGTTCAACGGGCGACGACCGGCCGAATCTGCTCTTCTTCGACGTCCAGGACGACCAACTGGCCGGCGTCGATGCGCTGCTGCAAGCCGGAGGCGCGCCCGTCCGGCAGGAGGCGCCGATCGTCACCATGCGGATCAGCACCTTGAAAGGCCGCCCCGTGGAGGAGTGGTTGCGCGATCGCGGGCCGGGCCGGGGCGGCTGGGCGTTGCGTCGGGAGTATCGCTGCACCTACCGGGGGCGGCTCGCGGACACGGAGAAGGTCGTTGCGGGATCGTTTGTGGGTCGTGTCATCCCGGGCGCGGAGGTGGTGCCGATATCGGTCGAGGAAGGGCTGGCGAAGGAGCTGCAGGTGCAGATCGGAGATGAGATCACGTTCGACGTCCAAGGCGTGCCCATCCGCACCCGCGTCGGGAGCCTGCGGTCGGTGGAATGGCAGCGGCTGCAGGCGAATTTCTTCGTGGTATTTCCCGAGGGCGTCCTGGAGGCGGCGCCGAAGTTTTTCGTCGTCGCGACGCGGGTGCGTTCCCCCGCGCATTCGGCGGCCATGCAGCAGGCGGTGGTGCGCGCGTATCCGAATGTCTCCGCCATCGATCTTGGTCTGGTGCTGCAGACGCTTGACGGGATCTTCTCGAAGGTGGCGCTGGTTGTGCGGTTCATGGCGATGTTCGTGGCGTTGACCGGTGTGATCGTGATGGCGGGAGCGGTACTGACCGGTCGTTTCCAACGGGTGCAGGAGAATGTGCTCCTGCGCACGCTCGGGGCGACGCGCCGGCAGGTGCAGCGGATCATGTTCGCCGAATACAGCGTGCTCGGCCTGCTGGCGGCGGTCACCGGCAGCCTACTGGCCGTCGGCGCGAACTGGCTGTTGGTCCATTTCGTCTTCGAAACGCGCTTTGCCCCGTCGCCGTTGCTGCTTCTGGCGGCGGTCGTTGCGGTCACGACGGTGACGGTGGTCACCGGGTTGCTGGCCAGCCGCGGGGATTGCGACCATCCCCCGCTCGCGGTGCTGCGGCAGGAAATTTAGCCGGGACGATGCCGTCGGCTGTAGGGCGGGATCGCCGGATCCCGCCGTTTCACCGAGGGAGGCGGGGTACGGCGACCCCGCCCTACAAGGCCGCACCGGACATTCCTTGGAACTGCATGCGACAAGCGCCCTGACTGCATGGATCCGGCCTAGGTGAAATCTTCGACCGGCAGGAGCCGCGAGGGGCCTTTTACCGCAGGGAGCTTTGCGATGGCGGCGTCGCACCGCTCCATCGCGGCGCGATTGGCGACATGGGTCATCAGGATCACGGGCACCGTTTCCCCTTCGTGCCCCTCCGGCTGGATGATCGACGAAATGCTGATGCCCTTGGTGCTCAGGATGGCTGAGATTTTCGCAATCACGCCCGGGCGGTCCATGACGTCGAGGCGGAGATAGAAACGCGAGGAGGTCTCCGCCAGCGGGACCACGCGGCCCTTGCAGGCATGCGCCACGAACGCCGGCACGCGCTGCGGCGTACCGTGCCGCAGATCAAGCGCGGCATCGGCCAGATCGCTCAACACCGCGCTCGCGGTGGCGTCCTTGCCCGCGCCACGTCCGTAGTAAAGCGTGTCCCCGATGGGGAAGCCGGAAATGAAGACCGCGTTGAAGACGTCGTTGACGCTTGCCAGCACATGGTGGTCGGGCACCAGCGTCGGACTGACCGAAACGCTGATGCGGCTGGCGGCGGGCCCGGCGGGTTTCCCGGTGCGGCCGGCCGGTGGGACGGTCTTCACGATGCCGAGCAGCTTGATGGTGTACCCGAGTTGGGCGGCGAATCGGATGTCGAGCGGGGTGAGCTGCCGGATGCCCTCGACATGAATATCACGGTGGTCCACCCAGAATCCATGGGCCAGCGAGGCGAGAATGCCGATCTTGTGCACCGCGTCGTGGCCGTCGACGTCGAGCGTCGGGTCGGCCTCGGCATAACCGAGCCGCTGGGCGTCGGCGAGCACGGCGGCGAAGGCGGCGCCCTCGCGTTTCATCCGGGTGAGGATGTAATTGCAGGTGCCGTTGACGATGCCGTAGATCCGGTCGAACCGGTTGCCGACCAGGCTTTCGCGCACGACCTTGATAATGGGGATGCCACCGGCGACACTGGCTTCGTAATAGAGGTTGGTCTTGAACCGCCGGGCGGCGGCGAACAATTCGGGGCCGTGGGCGGAGAGCAGGGCCTTGTTGGCGGTGACAACCGGTTTACCCCGTTCGAGCGCCGCAAGAATCATCGTCCGGGCGATGCCAGTGCCGCCCACTAGTTCGATCACGACCTGCACGGCGGGATCCTCGACGACCTCGCGCCAATTCAGCGTCAGCACCGACGGCGTAATGGGGTAGGGCCGCGGTTCGTCGAACGCCTTGACCGCGACCCGGGTGATGCCGAGCCGAAGGCCGATTCGGGCGGCCATCAGGTCCGCGTTCTGTTGGAGGGCGTGAAACACGCCGCCGCCCACGGTGCCGCCGCCGATCATGCCGATGTTGACCTGGTCCATAAACGTCCCCGAGCAAAGACCGAGAATCCCGCCCCGACAATCCCGATCCGTCAGGAGTTTGTCGGTCTTGCTGAGAACACGTCCGGGGCTGCAGATCACCGCACTCCGGCTGCCCGGATTCCGCTTCAGCGATTCTTTAACCGACGCGTCATTCCGGGGGAGGCGCCACTCTCGGCGGCGCGTGCGGCCGAAGGGGGAAAACTTCAAGCGCGTGCGGCCACAAAGCGGAGGCGGTTGCTTAGGCGAAAGAGGCGATAGCAGGGCGGGATCGCCGGAACCCGCCGATTCACCGAACGCGGCGCGGTTCGGCGCCTGCGCCCGACAAAGCAGCACCGGACAGTTTGCGAGGCGGTGCGCGACCGTGCACGCAAACGTCTATGCGCTCCACTCCCCCAACGTTTCGATAAATGCCGCCGAGCCGTCGCGCTGCCAGACGTCGAGCTGCGCCTGGTCTTTCAATTGCTGGCCTCGGGCGCGGGGGACGACGATGAACGCATTGCGGCATTCCGCCAGCGCGGTCATATCGCCCCAGAGTTTCTCAAACTGCGCC
>DASRKV010000147.1:0-4992 GCA_035648795.1 Opitutaceae bacterium | reverse complement strand
AGCCACGGTAATTTCCTGGTGGAGATTTCCCTGGTGAGCGCCTCGGTGCTCTGCCTGGTCATCATCGCCTTTCCGACCCTGAAAAACATCTGGTACACCTATGACGTGCCGGAGGATCAACGGTCCAACGCGTATGAGATTACGGTCACCGGCTTCCAATGGTGGTTCAAGTTCGAGTATCCCCAGGAACAGATCAACGGCGTCGGTCCCCTGGTCACGGGCAATGAACTCGTCATTCCCGCCGGGCGCCCGGTGCGCATCGCGCTGCGCACCGTGGACGTGATCCACAGCTTCTGGGTGCCCAAGCTCGCGGGCAAGGTGGACATGATTCCGAACCGGGCCAACCATCTTTGGCTTGAGGCGGACGAACCGGGATATTTCTACGGCCAGTGCGCCGAGTATTGCGGCGATTCGCATGCGATCATGCGCTTTCGGGTGATCGCGCTGCCCGCCCGGGAGTTCGCCGCCTGGGTCGCCGGCGAGAAGAAGACCGCCCGCGTCGTCGCGCCGGCGACGGCAGGCGCGGCGCGGCAACGCGCGCCGGCGCAAATCAGATTTGCCAGCTACGCGCTGGCCGACACCAGTGCCGGCGATGCGCTCTCCGCTTCACCCGCGTTTGACGCCGATCCCCTCGCCGCCTGGAGGGAAAAGCAAATTCCCCATCCCACCGCCGAGGACCCTGTCGTCATCGCCGAAGGCCGCCGCCTTTTCCAGCAAAAGACCTGCATCTCCTGTCACACGATTCGGGGACACGAAGGCGTCGGAGTCACCGGGCCTGATCTGACGCACGTCGGATCGCGCACCACGATCGCGGCCGGCAGCCTGGAAAACACCCCGCGGCGGATGCACGATTGGATCACCAACCCGAACCGCTTCAAGCCGGGCAACAAGATGTACAACGGCGGTTACACCGATCCCGCCACGGGTCAGCGGCTCATCAATCTCAGCGACACCGAGATCAACGCGATCGTCGCCTATCTCCAAAGTCTGAAATGACGTTGGCGCACCAGCCATGGCGGAAGCACTAGTAAAATCCGATTTCGTCGGCGGCCATCCGGCCGACGCCAAACCGTTCCTCCTTTTTCGCCGGCCGACGGCGCGGACGGGTCTGGTCGCGTGGCTGACGACTGTCGACCACAAGAAGATCGGCATGATGTACGGCCTGTTCGCGTTGAGCTTCTTCCTGCTCGGAGGAATCGAGGCGCTCGTGATCCGCACGCAGCTCATCGTGCCGAACAATCACCTCGTCAGCGCGCATTTCTACAGCGAGCTCTTCACGATGCACGGCACGACGATGATCTTCCTCGCCGTCATGCCGCTCAATTCTGCGTTCTTCAATCTGCTCGTGCCGCTCCAGATCGGCGCCCGCGACGTGGCGTTTCCGCGGTTGAATGCGTTCAGTCTCTGGACCTTCGTCGCCGGCGCGGTCATCTTGAACGTCGGCTGGTTCATCAAGGCCGGCGCCCCGGCGGCGGGCTGGTTCGGCTACGCCCCCCTGACGTCGACCACCTTCACCCCGGATATTTCCGCCGATCTTTGGACGGTCGGACTCGAGGTGCTCGGGCTGTCATCGATCGTGGCGTCGCTCAATTTCATCACGACCATCATCAACCTGCGCGCCCCGGGAATGTCGATGATGCGGCTGCCGGTCTTCTCCTGGATGGCCCTGATCACGAGTTTTCTCCTCATCATGGCGCTGCCGTCGATCGCCATCGCGCTGATGGAGGTGATCTTCGACCGGCATTTTGGGACGAATTTCTTCGAAGTGTCCAACGGCGGGCAGCCGATTCTGTGGCAGCACCTGTTCTGGATTTTCGGCCATCCCGAGGTGTATATCCTCATTTTGCCCGCGATGGGCTACATCTCGGAGATCCTGCCGACGTTTTCCCGCAAGCCCCTGTTCGGCTACCCGATCGTGGTCTTTTCCGGGGCGATGATCGGCTTCATCGGCTTCGGCGTCTGGAGCCATCACATGTTCACCACCGGCATGGGGACGGTCGCCAGTGCGGCGTTCGCGCTCGCCACCATGGCCATTGCCGTTCCGACCGGCGTGAAGATTTTCAACTGGATCGGGACGCTCTGGGGCGGCCATCTGCGCCTGCGCACCCCGATGATGTTCGCCCTCGGCTTCCTCTGGCTCTTCATGATGGGCGGCTTTTCCGGCATCATGCACTCGGCCGCTCCGGCCGACCTCCAGCAGCACAACAGCTATTTCGTGGTCGCCCACTTCCACTATGTGCTGATCGGCGGGTCGACCTTCGGCCTGTTCGCGGCGATGCACTATTGGTTTCCGAAGTTCTTCGGCCGTCTCGTCGATGAATTCTGGGGCAAGGTCTCGTTCTGGACGATTTTCGTGGGTTTCAACGCGACCTTCTTCCCGATGCACTTCCTCGGGCTGAACGGCATGCCGCGCCGCACGTGGACCTATGATTCCAACATGGGCTGGAGCGGCGCCAATTTCTTCGCGACCATGGGCGCCTATCTGCTCGGCCTCGGCATCCTGATCTACGTCCTCACGCTGATCTGGAGCTTTTTCAAGGGCCGCGTGGCCGGACCGGATCCGTGGGACGCGCGCACGCTGGAATGGAGCATCCCCTCGCCGCCGCCGGACTACAATTTTCTCGCGATTCCCACGGTGCATGCGCGGGACGCCTGGTGGTACGAAAAACATCACGCGGAGGAAACCGCCCGGGAACAGACCGCCCACGTCGCCGAGGAAGCGGCGCAGGGGGGGATCCACATGCCGGATCAGTCCTGGTACCCGATCGTTTCGGCCGGGGCGTTGCTGGTCGCCGGACTTTTCTTCGCCGTCAGCAATTACCCCGCGGCGATCAGCGCAGTCGGGGTGATGGTCGCCGCGGTCTATCTCTGGTCACTCGAAGGTCCCGGCGGTTATCACGTCCATCCGGAGGCCGCCGCGGGTTCCCCCGGGAGCCACGCGAATTCCCCAACATGAGCGTTGCCGCCGCCACTCTTGATCATCACGGCGATCCCTCCACGGCGACGGGCATCCCGAACAAGAAGCTCCTCCTCTGGGCGTTTCTCGCCTCGGATTGCATGTTCTTCGGCACGCTGATCTCGACACATCTCGTCTACCGACTGCACCCGCCTCCCGGAAATCCCGTCCCAACCCAGATTTTCAACATTGAGCTCACGTCGTTCTCGACGTTCATCCTGCTCATGTCGTCGCTGATGATGGCGCTCGCGGTAAACGCGATCCAGCGGGGCAAGGTGCGGAGCATGCGCTCCTCGCTCCTGGTCACGATCAGCTTCGGACTGATCTTTCTCGGGTGCCAGGTGTTTGAGTTCAACGACTTCGTCTTCGAGAAGCATGTGACGATCACGAACAGCATCTTCGGTTCGACCTTTTTCACGCTGACCGGTACGCACGGCACGCACGTGGCCATCGGTGTGCTCTGGCTTACGCTGATGTACATCCGCTCCTTTAAACCCGCCGCGGCCGTGGGCGGAGGTTGGGTCGGGCGGGCCGTCCTTCACCTTCTCGTTTTTGCCGTCGCCGTTCTCCTGGCGATCTACGCCGTGCTGGGATTTGCCCACGCCGCCCTCGCCACCGGAATCAACGGGACCATGCTGGCCGCCTATGGCAGGTCGTACGGCATCGCCGTCGCCGGAACCCTTCTGGGCATGGGGGGATTGCGTTGGTTCGGACGGGAGCACGGACCCGTGGATTTCGATGCTGGCAACGCCAACGACGTCGAGTCGATGGGACTCTATTGGCACTTTGTAGATATCGTCTGGATCGTGATTTTCACGGCCGTCTACCTGCTCGAATACGTCTATCCGGCCGGCCCGGTGCGATGAGCCCGCACCCAGGTCTTTCCTCTTTCCTGCGCCTTCTTCCGTTTACGTTCTCCCATGGACATCTCCCTTCCCGCCGACACTCCCGGCCACTCGCACAGCCAGAATCGCTACAATGTCTACGTGCAGATCGCGATGATTCTCGCGGTGATCACCGGCACGGAGATCCTGCTGATCTTCCTGCCGTTCGCCAAATGGCTCGTGATCGGCTCGCTCGTCATGTTGTCGGCCGTGAAGTTTATGTTCGTGATCTTTTTTTTCATGCACCTGCGCTGGGACAAGCTGCTCTGCACGTGCGTCTTTTTCATCGGTCTGGTGCTGGGTGGCGGCACGCTGTGGGCGTTGGTCTCCCTCTTCGGCGCCGCCGCCAGCGTTCCGCTGTCATCCCAGCCGTGAATCCGCCCCGACGCACCGATGATCGACTGGCGCCACTGGCACAATGAGCCGTTCCTCATCGGCGGCCTGATTTTTCTCGGCTGGCTGTACGCCATCTTCATCGGCCCGCTGCGCGACTGGCTGGAACCCGGCGCGTCATATCCCCGACGCCAAGCTGTGAAGTTCTACGCCGCGCTGCTCATCTTCTATCTGGCCGTCGGCTCGCCGCTCGATCAGGTGGGCGAACGCTTCCTCCTCAGCGCCCACATGGTGCAGCACCAGTTGTTGATGTATCCGGCGGCCGTCTTGTTCCTGCTCGGCCTGCCCGAGTGGCTGGTGCGCCCCATCACCGCGGCGCGGGCGCTCCGTGGGCCGCTCTGGCTCCTGACCCGTCCCCTGATTGCCGGCACCCTCTACGTTGTGATCTATAGCGTCTGGCACCTGCCCGCGCTCTACGACTGGGCTCTGCAGGACAAACTCGTCCACGTCATCGAGCATTTGATGTTCTTCGGCGCGGCCCTGCTCTACTGGTGGCCGCTGCTCAGTCCTTCGCACGAATTTCCGCCGATCAGTTATGCGGGCCAGATGCTCTATGTGGTGGTCGTCGCCATCGGGATGACGCCGGTCTTCGCCTTCATCACCTTCTCGGGCGACATCCTTTATCCCACCTACGAATACGCCCCGCGAATCGTCGCCGGTTTCAGCGCCGCCAACGATCAGATCCTGGCCGGCGCGCTCATGAAAATCGTCGGCATGGCGGTGGCGATGACCGCTTTCGGCGTCAGCTTCTACCACTGG
>DASRKV010000146.1:0-15171 GCA_035648795.1 Opitutaceae bacterium | reverse complement strand
TCGCCGCCTGGGCGGGCCAGCAGGTTTCATTGGCAGACTGGCGCAAGTCGCCGGAGGCGACGAGCAGAACGGTCTTGGCAGGAGTCTTTTTCATCGAGTTTGAAGGTTGAGACGAACGTGGATCTAGGGCAAATTGTCCGCTTACGGCACGGGAAAAATCGCGCGGGATTCGGATTGGACCAATTGAGGCGCGAAGATCGAGGACGCCAGACTTGGGTGTTTTAAATGCGTCGAGGAAAAGGTTGCCGGCATGGAGATACGGGCGATGACGCAAATGGAATCTCGCGAGAAGGCTCGCTTATCCACCGCCGTTGCCCCACTCGTAGGAGGCCCGGGAGCCTTCCGTAATCACCGGTTTCCCCAGGCCTATCAGAAAGTGTAATAATGCAGGTTACCCTATACGTTGTGGTTGACCCAGGCCCAAACCACTACAGGTAGTATGTCCTCCCAGGCTGAAGCAGCCCGAGCCGCTTAGCGGCTTGTCGGATTTGCCACCACCTTCCTCATTACCCATTTTCTCACCATGGATAGCTTTGCCTTGCCCATTTCCCATCCCGGGAGCGGCCTCCAGGACTTTATCGCGATCTCGCGTTACGCGCGTTATTCTCCCGATCTCCGGCGCCGCGAAACCTGGGTGGAAGCCGTCGACCGGGTGCGCGACATGCACCTGGCCCATTATGCCGACACGTCCCTCGGCGATGCGGCGCTCGCCGCGATGGCGGCCGGTGATGTCACTCCGGAAGATCTTTCGCGGATCGGCCGGCTGGGGCGGCTCCACGAAACCATCCGTTCCGCGTTTGCCGCGGCGGAGCGGCGCGAAGTCCTGCCGTCGATGCGCAGCCTGCAATTTGGCGGCGAGGCGATCCTCAAGAAACATGCGCGCATCTATAACTGCGCGTTCACCTACATCGACCGGCTCGAGGCGTTTCGCGAAACCTTGTATCTGCTGCTCTGCGGATGCGGCGTCGGTTTCTCGGTCCAGCGCGCGCACGTGGCGAAGCTGCCGCCGCTGGCGCCGCTGCGTTTCAACGACCCCATGGCCACCTTCCTCGTCCCGGATACGATCGAGGGCTGGGCGGACGCGCTCCATCAACTGATGCTGGCGGCGGTCGAGGGTCGCCGCGTCATCTTCGATTACTCGGCGATCCGGCCGGCCGGGGCGCCCCTGCGCACGTCCGGCGGCAAGGCCCCCGGTCCCGAGCCGCTGTTCCATTCGCTGACGCGGATCGAGCACATCGTGCAGCGCGCCGCCGGCCGCCGCCTGCGGTCCATCGAGGCCTACGACATCCTGATGTGGGCGGCCAAAGCCGTGCTGTCGGGCGGGGTGCGCCGCTCGGCGACGATCTGCCTGTTTTCCGCCGACGACGAGGAGATGGCCGCGGCCAAGACGGGCAACTGGTTTCAGGACAATCCCCAGCGGACGGCGAGCAACAACTCCGCCGTGATTGTCCGGGCCGAGGCGACGCGCGCGCAGTTCAACAAGCTGTTCGAGGCGCAAAAAGCGTTTGGCGAGCCCGGTTTCTATTTCGTCGAAGATCCGGAGTACGGCGCCAACCCGTGCGTGGAGATCGGCCTGCATCCGCGGCTCAAGCTCGACGCCGGCGCGATCGCCCGCCTCCGCGAACTGGGCTACAGCGGGGAATTGCGCGAAGGGGAGACGCTGACCGGCGTGCAATTCTGCAACCTCACGACGGTTTCGGCGGCGGCGGCCGAAACGCCGGCGCGGTTCTACGAGCTATGCGCGCAGGCCGCGATCATCGGCACGCTGCAGGCGGGCTACACCAACTTCAGTTATCTTTCGCCGGTCTCGCGGGTGATCACCGAGCGCGAGGCGCTGCTCGGCGTGTCCATTTGCGGGGTGCTTGACCGGCCCGACGTGCTGCTCGATCCGACGGTGTTGCGGGCGGGCGCGGCCGTGGTGAAGGCGGTCAACGCCGTCGTGGCCCGGGCGCTGGGCATCAATCCCGCCGCCCGCACCACCTGTGTGAAACCCGAGGGCACGGCGAGCCTCCTCCTTGGGACCAGCAGCGGCCTGCATCCCCATCATGCGCTGCGCTATTTCCGCCGCGTCCAGACCAACGTCTACGATCCGATCTTCCAGCATTTCAAGCGGGCCAACCCGCACATGGTCGAACCGAGCGTCTACGACTTGAACGGCCGGACCGAGGTCATCACCTTCCCCGTGGAAGGGCCGGCTTTCGGCATTTATCGCGAGGACCTGTCCGCCGTGAAGCACCTGGAGTATGTCCGCCTCGTGCAGTTGCATTGGGTGCAAGCGGGGCGCCGCCACGAGAAATTCGCCCCGGGCCTGCATCACAATGTCTCGTGCACGATCTCGGTGCGCGCCGACGAATGGCCGGCGGTGGGCGATTTCATCTGGGAGAACCGCCAGCATTTCACCGGCGTGGCGCTGTTGCAGGATCAGGGCGACAAGGCTTATGCCCAGGCGCCCCGCGAAGCCGTGACCACGCGCGAGGACATTGCCAAGTGGAATTCCCTGACGTATGAGCCGGTCGACTACACGCTGTTGCGCGAAGAGGAGGACCTGACCGAGCTCAAGCAGGTCGTCGCATGTGCCGGCGGGGCCTGCGAGCTGCCGTAGCCGCGCTTGCGTCGTCCCGTCCCGTCGGCCGCAATGCCGGGCATGTTGGCAACCTGTCAGGCCGGCTACGAAGGCGCGCTCGCCGGGGAACTGGCCGCGGCTGGGCGGCCGCCCACGGCACGCGGCCCCGGCTGGGTTTGCTGCCAAGCGGACCCCGGCGGCGAGCCGCCGGAGCTGGTGTTCGCCCCGCTGATCCTGCCGGCCCCCGTGGCCCTTCACGCCGGCGCGGTCAACGCGCTCGCCCAACAGGCAGTCGATTTTTTCGCGGAGTCGTTGCGGGACGAACACATTGATGCCGCCTGGCCGAATGTGTGGAGCGGTTCGCAGGAGCCGGTGGGCCTGGCGCGCCGGGTCAGCGCGACGCGGCGGGCGTTCGATGATTTGTTGCGCCGGAAGCTGTCGCGGGTCGCCCGGCTGGGGCGGCCGGACGTGCCGCCCGGGGTCGGCCCGGCGCGCGGGCTGTTTGTGTTTTTCACCGATTTTGACCGCGCGTGGGTGTCGCGCGGCGCAGTGCTCGGCGGCCAGCGGCGCATGGCCGATGATCCGGCGGCGCCGTCGCGTTCTTACCTGAAGATCGAGGAAGCCTATGGCGTGCTCGGTGCGGAGCCCCGGCCGGACGAGACCGTGATCGACCTCGGCGCCGCTCCCGGCGGTTGGAGCTACAGCGCGGCTCGGCGCGGCGCGCAGGTGCTGGCGGTCGACAACGGTCTGCTCAAGGGCGGTGCCCTGGCCCATCCGCGGATCGAGCATCGCCGCGAGGACGCCTTCGGTTTTCGTCCGGCGCCGGGCGCAACGTTCGACTGGCTGTTTTGCGACCTGGTGGAGGAGCCCCATCACGTGCTGCGCAATCTGGTGGCGCCATGGCTTGAGCGGAGGTGGTGCCGCCAATTTGTCATCAATCTCAAATTCGGCCGCACGGATCCGCTGGCGCTGTTGCAGGAGCTCCGGGCGGCGGATTCACCCTTTGCCCGGCACGCCGCCGGCTATCGCATCCGCCATCTTTACCACGATCGCGAAGAATTTACAGTGGTCGGACGCGTCGGTTTCTAGTTTAGCTCGTCTGGTGAAACCGAAGGAACACACGGTGTGCGGGTTGGCGGCGGTGAAGGCGTTGTTCGCCCGGGACGCGGGCGCGATCAAACGGTTGTACTTCGACTACCCGACGGGACGCCGGATCGGCATCATCTGCCAGGCCCTGGCCCGGGCCCGGAAGGTCTACCGCTGCGTCGAGCCGGTCGAATTGGAGAAGATCTCCGGCACCGTTCATCACGGCGGCCTCGTGGCGGTGATTGAGCCGCGCGTCTTGCGGCCGCCGCGGCCCGAGGATCTGCGCCGCTGGGCGCACGCCCGCGCGCCGTTGCTGCTGCTCGACCGGGTCGGCAACGCGCACAACCTGGGCGCGATCGTCCGCTCGGCGGCATTCTTCGGCGTGGAGCACCTCGTGATTCCCGATGATCCGGAACAAGCGCGGCCGGGCGAGGCGGCGTACCGCGTGGCCGAGGGCGGCATGGAGCATGTGGAGATCCATGTCGTGCAGTCGCTGGCCGGGTTTGTCCGGGAAGTGCGGCCGTTTTATCGGGTCATCGGAACGGCGGTTCGCGGGGCGGCGCCGATCGGTGGTGGCAGGGCCCGCGATCCTTCCGGGAAAACGCCGGAGCGTCCGGTGGCGCTGGTGCTCGGCAACGAGGAGCGTGGTCTCGCGCCCGAGGTGGCGGCGGCGTGCGACGAGCTGGTGCGGATTCCTGGAGGTGGCGCGATCGAATCGCTCAACGTCTCCGCGGCGGCGGCGGTCCTGTGCTGGGAATTCTTCGGCCGGCGTTAGGCGCGGGTATCGCCCGGCGCGGCTCGGGCCGCAACCGAAGGATCGTTTCTCGTTCTCTTTCTCATTTTCCTGATCGCGACACCTTGAGCGCGAGAATGATCAAGCCGGCTCCTCCACCGATCACCTGACGACGTTCTTGTCTACGAGCGAGGGCGAGGTTCATTGCATAGATACAGTCAAGAGAACGTGGCAATCAATACCGGTCCATCACGCCGTACATCACCCAGGTGATTCCGATGGAAAGAATGATGAGGCTGCCGAGACTGTACACCATCGTGACGGGGTTGCCCCAGCCCGCGATCAGCCGCCAGATGAAGAATCCATTGCCTGCGATCATCAAGATCAGGTAGTCGAGCCGCCGGCGGTTGGATCGCGGCGTCAGATCCACCGGCTTTTCGAACCGGGCTTGGGCCCGGGCGTTCTCGCGCAGGATTTCCACCACTTCATTGGGCGGCGCCGGGTTGGCCGGTCGGGGAGATTCCGCGGCCGCGGGAGACGGCGTCGGGCGATTCGCCGCCGCGATGAGCGCGCGGTGATCAACCGGGACGTCCGACGCGCGGTTCACGCGTTCAAACGGCTTGGTCTTGAACTGGACTGCCGGCCGGACCGGGAAGATATTGGCGTAGTCTCCGACCGCTTGAAGGAGGATCCACGGTCCAGCAGCGCTCGCGGACACTTCAGTGGCGGGGGTGATGACGCCGGATCGGGCCAGCTCCGCCAGCAGTTCCGGGCCGAAAGGACCGCGAACTTCCTGGTTGAGGCGCAGAAACAGGGCGACCGGGCGCGACATGGTTCGAAAGCGAGGACCGCCTGCCCACACTAGCGATGACGCGCCGACCGGAGCGAGGACATTTCCGACTAACGAAACCCCTGATGGCAGAAGGCGGCTTGCGCGGATTGGAGGTCATGGTTTAGTGCGCGGAGATGATTTCCCTGCACGACGGACGCGGACCGGGTCGCAAGAAGGCGGCCGGAGACCGGGTGTATTCGCTTCGGCTGACCGTGGGGTCAATCGCGCCGGGCATCTGGCGCCGTTTGCTGGTGCGCGAAAGCATGTGGCTGAGCCGGCTGCACGACGCCATCCAGACATCATTCGGCTGGTATGATTATCAGACGCACGTCTTCTCCGTCGGTGAAAAACGCTATGGCAACCCGGTGCACCGCGATGGCGCCGTGATCGATGACGATCGTGACACCTCCCTCGCGACGGTGCGCTTTTCCGAGCACGAGCGCCTGGCGTACGACTACCGGTTCGCGGAAGGATGGCACGTCGACATCCACGTGGAGAAGATAACCCGGGCCGATAAGGGAAGAGTATATCCCAGGTGCGCGGCGGGCGAGCGCGCCGGGCCGCCGGAGGATTGCGGCGGCCTGGAAGGGTACAAGGACATGCTCTGCTGCCTGCAGCATCCCGAGACGGATCTGGGCCGCGAGTGGCGTGAATGGCTCGGCGCTGCATACGATCCCGAAAAATGCGATCTCGTCGCGATCAACCAAGCGCTGCAGCGCCTGGCCAAACGATGAGCCAACGAGGCGCCGTCCCTGGCCGCGCTGACTTCGTTGAATTGCCGCGGGGCCTCAGCTGTATCCATGCAATGAACCTCGCCCTCGCTCGAACGCCTCGCGGTTCAAGAAGAACACGTCACCGTAACCGGCCGCCCGGGCGGTCGCGTTGCGCGGTCGGTCCGTCACGAGGGCCGCTTCGCCGAAGAACGAGCCGGCGTCGAGCGTCGCGAGCACGGTGCCGTCGGCCGCCACGAATTCGACTTCTCCGCGGAGGATGAAATACATGCCGTTCCCCGGGTCGCCGGCGTGAAAGAGCAGCTCCTCCGGAACGATCACGCGGGGCGTGAGCTCGATCACGAGCCCTTCCAGGCGCCGCCGGTCCGCCCCTTTGAGGATCGGGACCTTTTCGATCATCTCGACATTGAGAAAAAGCGCCACGTCGGTCCGCAGTTTCGGCGGGAGATCCTCCAGGAGGGCGCTGACGTCGTAACCCTGCCGGCTCTTCCAGATGTACCGATACTCCTCGCGCACTTTGGAGCGCAGCCGGGCGGGCACGGCGTTGCTGCGTATGAACGAATCGACGCGGCTCAGGACTTCGAGATGCGCCTCCCGGGCCGCATCGCGGCCATTGGTTGCCGGCCATCAGCGCCAGCACGAAAATATCGATCGCGGCGTCAATCGTGCGGGCGATGACGGGACGGGCCGCCGGGGCAGGCTTCAGATCTGTAAGTGGGAGGGGCCTGGTGACTGCTGGAAACGAGCACCGGATCACAAGGTGCAAGGTGCAAGCAGACCGGCGAACGGTCAGCCGGCCGGGTTGATCGTCTCCAGGATCTTTTCGCAGAGGTGCGTGCAGCGCTGTTTCGATTCACTGTTGCGCACGGCCATCGCATAAGCGGCGGGCTCGCCCACAAGAAACACCTTCTTCTTTCCGCGGGTCAGGGCCGTATAGAGGAGGTTGCGCTGCAGCATCACGAAGTGACCCTTGAGCAGCGGAACGACGACGGCCGGATATTCGCTGCCCTGGCTCTTGTGAATGCTGATGCAGTAGGCGAGCGCCATGTCGCCGAAATCGCCCCGGGCAAAGACGTGGTGTTCGCCGTCGAAATCCGCCGTGAGCGTGCCCGCCCCGGGGTCGACGGAGACGACGACGCCAATATCGCCGTTGAACAGGCCCTTGTCGTAGTTGTTGCGCAACTGGATCAGCTTGTCACCGGCGCGGAATTCGCCCGCGACGGTGCGCAGGCTGGCGTTGGCCCGGGCGGACGCGCCGGGCCGGCCGGGGTTGAGCGCGGCTTGGAGCTGCTGGTTGAGATTGGCCACGCCGGCCACCCCCTTGTGCATCGGGGCCAGCACCTGGACGTCATTGACCGGATGCAGCCAGCGATAGTGTTGCGGGATGAACTCCGTGCAAAGCGCCAGGATTTTTTGCAGGCAGTCCTCGGCGGAAGCGGCGGCGACGAAATGGAGATCGTTCCTGGGCTGCAAGGCGCCGAGGTCGTGGGCCACCGGCGGCGGCTGCGGGTCGCCGGTGTTGATCGCGTGCGCCGTGGTGACAATGAGACTCTGCCCCTGCTGGCGATAGATGACCGTGAGCCGGGTGACGGGGATTTCGAATTCGGGAGACCGGATGCCGGAGCGCTCGGAGCCGCCGACCGCAATCAAGTCCTTGAGCACATTGCCCGCGCCGACCGACGGGAGCTGATCGATGTCGCCCACCAACAGCAGATGAGCGCGCGAGGGCACGGCAACGAACAGCGCCGCGGCCAGCCGCGTGTCCAGCATCGACGCCTCGTCCACAATCAGGAAATCGGTCGCGAGCGGGGTATGTTCATTGACGGTGAATCCACCTTTGGCGGCGTCGAACTTCAGGAGGCGATGGATCGTCGAGGCAAACCCCCCGGTGGTGGTGGCGAGGCGCTGCGCCGCACGGCCGGTCGGGGCGGCGAGGTGCACCCGCACCTGCTTGGCCTTGAGAATGTCGACGAGCGCCCGGAGAATGGTCGTCTTCCCCGTCCCCGGACCGCCGGTCAGGATGCTGAGCTTATGGGTGAGCGCCCGACGCACCGCGGTCGCCTGCAGCTCGTGAAACGCGAACCCCGCCCGCTTTTGCGCCCAGTCGACGGCGGCGTCGATCTTGATCGGGGGCAGGCCCGAGCCCACCCGCGTGAGGCGCGCCACGACGCCGGCGATCTTCTGCTCCGCGCGGTCGTTGGCGGGCAGTTGGATGAAGGCGGAGCCGGGCAGCGGGGATGGGGCCGGATTCGTTGATCCCGGTGTGCCGTGGCCGGCGACCCCGGCGGCAGTTGGCCAGTGCCGGACGAGCTGGCCCGCCTTCACCAGCGCGTCGATGCGCGCGCCCGTCAGCTCACGGAGCGTCTGCAGCAGTTCGGCCGCGTGGTCGCCCAGGTCTCCTTCGCGCGCGGCGGTGTGCCCGTCCTCCTGCAGAGTTTCCAGGGTGTAGAGGATGCCGGCATCGAGCCGGGGCGGGGCGTCGTTGGCAAAGCCCAGGTTGACGGCGATCCGGTCGGCCGTCTTGAAACCGATGCCTTCGATTTCCCGGGCCACGCGGTAGGGCTCGGCCAGGAGCACGGCCTTGGCCTGCGACCCGTAGCGGTCCACGAGCTTCACGCACTGGGACGTCGTGACGCCGTAGGTTTGGAGGAAGATATGGATCTCGCGCAGCATGCGCTGCTCGTCCCAGGCCTTTTTGATCGCGGCCGCCCGTTTCGGGCCGATTCCGGCCACGCGGCGCAAGCGGCCGGACTCCTCGCTGAGCACACGAAATGTGTCCGTGGCGAACGCGTCGACAATCTTGTTGGCGTAGACCTTGCCGATGCCGGGCACCAGACCGCTGCCCAGATATTTGCGGATGCCGTAGACGGAGGCCGGCAGCTCGGAGGTAAACGATTCGATTTTGAACTGGTCGCCATGCTCGCGATGGCGCGTCCACTGGCCGCGGAGGTGCAGCGTCTCCCCGCACTGGACGCCGGGGAGGGCGCCGACGATGGTCGCTTTCGCGTCCGTGTCCTCGCGGCGGAATTCGGCGATGGTGTAATGGTTCTCCTCGTTGAGGAAAATGATGCGTTCGAGCACGCCTGTGAGTTCGTCCGGCGATGGAGAAGAACTGGTCACGGGCCGACAGTGTTAAGCACGGATCGGTCCAGGGAAAGCGCGGAAAACGGGCTCACGGGCCGCAAAAAAATGGCTGACAGACGGCATGGAGTGAACTCATGGTCGCCGTGATCGGCAACAAAAGGAGCGCCAATGCCTACCTGCACGCGTTGTAGCGGTAAAGGGTCCATCGAATGCCCGCGGTGCGAGGGACGTGGAACCGTGGAAGAAGGCCAGCTCGAGCTGATGACGGAAGCACCGCGCGGTGCGCCCCGCTGTCCCGCCTGCGGCGGCACCGGGGCGATCGCGTGCCCCGACTGCGAGGGATCGGGCGAAACCACGAACGATAGCGACGATTGAGGGGTAGAGTCGGTGGGTGGCCGACGTTGAATCGCGGGGGCGTGGTGTAGGAGCCCGCTTGCCCGCTCTACAGGCTCGGAGCCCTGGGCCAAGTCGAACGAGCAAGCTCGCTCCTACAAATGCGTTGCCTCGGTGGGACCGCTGCGATCGAACGTGAGCCCAAACGCATCGCGCGCCAGCGTGGAGAGGTTGGGATAGACATGCTCGGCGCCCGCGGCGCGAAGTTCCTCGGTCGAGTGGGTGCCGGTGGTGACGAAAAAGCCCTGGATCCCGCCGCGGCGCGCCGTCTCGGCGTCAAAAGGCGAGTCCCCGACGAGGCAGGCGGTCGCCGCGTCGGCCCGGAGGGTCGCGAGCGCATGAGCCGTGAGTTGCGGATCCGGTTTCAGCCACGGGGTGTCGTCGGCGCCGAAAACGCCCTGGAGAAGCTGGTCGATGCCGAGATGCCCACAGAGCCGGCGCGACGAGGGACCGTGCTTGTTGGTGAGGACGGCGAGGGTGACGCCGCCGGCGCGCAACATCCGCAGCAAATCCTTTGCGCCCGGCATCAACTCCACGCCATCGAGCATGGTCTGGTCCCAATACGACTGGTAGAGGGCCAAAGCGCGCGGGAGATCCGCTTCGCTGACAAAGCGGCGCATGGCCTTCTCCAGACCGCCGCCGATGACGCGCCGCACCTGGGCCCGGCTGGGCGCCGGCAATCCCAGTTGCGGCAGCGTGTGGGCGTAGCAACGGTGGATCGCCGGCAGGTGATCGAGCAGCGTGCCATCAAGATCGAATAGAACAGTCTGGAAGCGCATTGGGCGGAGGGACTACCATGCAACACCCGAAAAGAGTCGCAAGCGGCAAGGCGGCTGGCGGCTGACCAGCGAAAAAATCTGGTGAAGTGGCCGGGAACGGTGGAAAATGTCGCCAATGACAGCGGTACCCGTCCTGGCTCGCGCCGAAACGATCGCCGAAGGAGACGATCTGGTGGTGATGCTGGGCGGCGACTGGCGCATTACCGGGCCGTTGCCGGCCTGGCGCAGAGTGCGGGGCGACCGCGAACCGCGCGCGGTGCGCATTCGGGCGGATGGACTGGAGCGGTGGGACAGTTCCCTGGTGCGGTTTGTCTATGAGGTCCAGGACTGGTGCCGCGAGGCGAAAGCATCCTGCGACACCACCGCGCTGCCGGAGACGGTGCGTCGGCTCGTGGGACAATTGGAGCAGGCGCAGGAAAAGCGCCTGGCTTCCGACCATTCACGAAACTTTCTGACGACGGTGGGCCTGGCCGCGACCGATCTGTGGCGCCAGACGCGTGATTTCGCGAGCTTCGTGGGCGAATGCACCCTCAGCGCAATCGGTCTGGTCAGGCGGCCGGGGCGGTTTCGCTGGCGGGACTGTCTTTCCGAGATGCAGCAATGCGGCGCGATGGCCGTGCCCATCGTCAGCCTGAGCAGCTTTCTCGTCGGCCTGACGCTTGCCTATACCGGAGCCATCATTCTGCGGCAATTTGGCGGTGACATCTGGGTGGCCGACATCGTCGGTTTGAGCACATTGCGCGAAATGGGCGCGGTGATGACGGGCGTGGTGCTCGCCGGCCGCACCGGTGCGGCGTTTGCGGCGCAGCTCGGCAACATGAAGGCGGGCGAGGAGATCGACGCGCTGGAAACGCTCGGGATCGCGCCGGTGGATTTTCTGGTGCTCCCGCGCTTGGTGGCGCTGACGGTGATGACGCCGCTGCTCGCCATGTACGCCAACTGCCTGGGCATCTTTGGCGGCATGGTGGTGTCCGCCACGGTGCTCGAGATTCCGCCGAGCGCCTACTGGATCGAGACGCAGGCGAACATCGGCCTGTCCGACGTCAGCGTCAGCCTGATCAAGAGCGTGGTTTTCGGCATGTTGATCGCGGTGGCCGGATGCCTGCGCGGGCTGCAGGCCGAACGCAGCGCCGCCGGCGTGGGCCGCGCCGCGACGTCGGCCGTGGTCACGAGCATCCTGCTTTTGATCGTGGCTGACGCCGTGTTCGCGGTATTGTTCAACGTCCTCGGAATATGAACGAAAACCGCGACACGACAGTGGAAACCCCCGGTCCCGGCGCCGCGCCGCCGGCGATCGGCGTGGAGGGCCTCGAGTGCCGCTTCGGCGACGTCGTCGTCCTGACCGGCATCTCCTTTGCGGTGCAGGAGGGTGAGCTGTTCTTTGTCATCGGCGGGAGCGGCTGCGGCAAGACCACGCTGCTGCGCCATCTCATCGGGCTGATGAAACCGGCGCAGGGGACCGTGCGCTATTCCGGGGAGAATTTCACGGATGCGGATCTTGCGGCCCGCCGCAATCTGCTCAAGACCTTCGGCGTGCTGTATCAAAGCGCCGCCCTGTGGAGTTCGATGACGCTGCGCGAGAACGTGGCGCTGCCGTTGGAGCAATACACCGCGCTCAACCGGCGCGAGCGCGAGGAGATCGTCACCCTGAAGCTCGCCCAGGTGGGACTGGCCGGCTTCGAGGAATACTTTCCCTCCGAGCTGAGCGGCGGCATGCGCAAACGCGCGGGGCTGGCCCGCGCGCTGGCCCTCGATCCGCGCATCGTCTTTTTTGACGAACCCTCCGCCGGGCTCGATCCCGTCACCTCGCGGAAATTGGATGAGCTCGTCCTGCAGATCCGCGACACGCTGGGCACGACGATGGTCATTGTCTCGCATGAGCTCGCCAGCATTTTCACCCTGGCGGACCGGGTGATCATGCTGGACCACGAAGCCCGCGGCATCATCGCCGAGGGCCGGCCGCGCGAGCTGGCGGCCGCGAACGACGACTCGCGGGTGCGGGAATTCCTGACCCGCGGAGAAGAGAAAGTTTAGACAGGCGCCCCAAAATGACCAGAATGTCCCCAGAGCCGGCGTTGACCCCGGGGCCGCGATGGCGGCCAGTTCAGCGCGATGCGGCCATTCCCTTCCGGAAGCCATTGTCGTGAAAACCAAGATCAGTCCCGCGGTGGTCGGTGTGTTTGTGCTCGGAGCGATGGTGCTTATTATCGTCGCTCTGCTGTCGTTTGGAGGGGTGAACTTCTTCTCCAAGCCGCAGCGGTTCCTGGTCTATTTCGATGAATCGATTCATGGTCTCGACCTGGGCTCCGCCGTGAAGCTGCGCGGCGTGCGGGTGGGCCGCGTGGCCGATCTCAACGTCCAGTATAGCGCCGCCACCAGCAAATCGGTCGTGGCCGTCGTGTGCGAGTTCAACCGCAACATGATCATCGACGAGCAGGGCCAGCCCATCGATGTGTCCGACCGGGCGAAATTGCAGGCGATGGTGAACCATGGCCTGCGCGCCCAGCTCGGGGTGGTCGGCCTGGCGACGGGGCTGCTTTTCGTCGAACTCGATTTCTACGATCCGCAGCAATATCCGGCCGGGGCGCCGGAGCCCGCCGCCAAGCGCCTGGTGGTTCCCTCCGTGCCGTCCACCATCTCCGAGTACCAGGCGAGTTTGACGGAGATCCTTTCCGACCTGAGGCGGGTGGATTTTGCCGGTCTGTCGCGGAATCTGAACGCGACGCTGGCCCAGGTGAACCAGAAGCTGCAGGGACTCGACACGGCGCGCCTGAGCGAACATTGGGTCAAGGCGGCCGACGCGATCGGGGTCATGGCGTCCGATCCGGAAATCAAGACGGCGTTCCTCAACCTGAATGCCGCGGTCAACGACCTCCGGGCATTGATCGCCCGGCTCGATACGCAGGTCCAACCCACGAGCGACAAGCTGGCGCAGACGCTCGAGGAGGCCCGAAAGGCCCTGGCGGCGTTCAACGCCGCGGCCACGAGCGCGCAGCGATTCATCGGCGCCCAAAATGGATTCGGCGAGGAGGCGAACCGGACGATGGAGCAACTGCGCGAAGCCGCGGCGGCGGTGCAGCGGCTGGCGGATTTCCTCGAACGCAATCCCAACGCGATCATTACCGGCCGCAAACCGGAATAGCCTTTTGCCGCGAAGACAAAGAGAACGACCATGAACCCGAATTTCAAAGCTCGAGAGTCCCGGGATGGTAGTCCGACACCCGCCACCAGACCCCTGGCCAGCGGCCTCCGCCGTTTGGCTGCCGGCTGCCGCTCCGGAATCGTGGGTCCCGGTCTGCTCGCGGCGAGCCTCTGCTGGCTGGCCGCCTGTTCGATTCCGCTCCCGTCCGCGCAGGCCGACCGGACTCGCTACTATCTGCTCACCGCCGCCCCGGTCCAGCCGGGGGCGGAAGCGGGGGCGGCGCTGCAACGGTGGATCGTGGGGGTGCGCGCGGTGGATGTCGTCCCGTACCTCCAGACGAAATCGTTCGCGGTGCGCTCGCATGCGAACGAGATCGTCTTTCTGGATTCCACGCGCTGGGGCGAACCGCTCGACCTGGGCATCGCGCGCGTGCTGGCGGAGAATCTTCAATCGCTGAAGAACGTGGCGCGGGTGTCGACCCAGCCATTTCGCGCCGATGAGCAGCGGGATTTCGAGGTCCTGCTCCGCGTGACGGCGTGCGAGGGCGCCGCCAGCGGCGAGGTGCGGTTCTCCGCCCGGTGGCGGATCGTCGCCCCGACCGCCGTTGCCGGGACCGTGGCCGAGGGAAGTTATACTGCGTCCGGCCTTCGCTGGGATGGCCAGGATTACAGCCAGTTGGCCGCGAAGCTGAGCGAAGCCCTCGCGGCGCTCAGCCGCGACATCGCTGCGGCGTTGCCGAGAGAGCCGGCTGGCAGCCCGTCGGACGCTGGGTCCTTCGAGCTGCCAAGAAAAAATGGCTAGCCCGGATGCGGCCTGCCGCGGGGATGCCCCGCAGCCCAAGCTGAACTCATGCTGTCGGGGCGCTTGGCGCGCGCAGTTCCGAGGAATGTCCGGTGCAGCCTTGTAGGGCGGGGTCGCCGTACCCCGCCTCCCTCGGTGAAACGGCGGGATCCGGCGATCCCGCCCTACAGCCGACTGCATCGTCCCGGCCAAGGATCACACTCGACCAAAGGCGAAAAGTTTTCGGCGCTGATGGTTGGCATGCTTTGGGCTAATGACGGCTTCGTCATGAACACCGGCAAACCAGACGCACACGACTTCTCTGTCATCCAGTTCTCACTCACCGTCGGCGGAGACGGACGGCCCTTGCAGCAGGCCGTGCCCTGTGGCGCATTCTCCTCGGTCGAAGAGGCGTTCGATGTTGCCCGAAAGCTCGCCGACGATGAGGCGGAGCGCCTGGAGGCGATCAAGTCCGAGGAAGCCGGAACGGGTGAGAAGAAGCTGGTGGAGTTGATCGACACCGAATGGGGCTATGACCTCCACATCGGCTGGCTGATCGTCACGCGCTTTTGGGTGCATGACGCCGGCGCGACCCAGCCGCTGCTGGCCGAGTCATAGCCGATGCAGAACGCTGCAGCCGTGGCCGCGAGCGCCAGCGAGTGGATCCTCTGTGGAAATCAGGAAATCAGGTGTGTGTTTACCGTTGTCCGCCCGTGGCGGCGGGCGCGGAGGCAGCTTCAGGCTGAAAGTCACAAACCGTTCTGCAATTTGGGATCGCCTGAGTCCGGCCGAAGGGCCCATGGCCGCAGCCAACGCGCTCCGATGCGGGTTTACTTCAGGGCGGTGGCGACGCGTTCGAGCGCGGCCACGACGTTCTCGCGGCTGTTGAAGGCGCTGATGCGCACATGGCCCTCGCCACACCGGCCGAAGCCGGCGCCCGGGGTGCAGACGACGCCGGCCTTGGCCAGGAGCCGGTCGAAGAAAGCCCAGGAGTCGCCTCCGACGTTGGCCCAGATGTACGGGGCGTTGTCGCCGCCGACACAGGGCA
>DASRKV010000145.1:0-3074 GCA_035648795.1 Opitutaceae bacterium | reverse complement strand
CAGTCGTCAGAAGCAGGAAGCTTAAAGACTTTCTTGGCGTATCTGACCTACCCATTCTCCGGGATTTGGGTTTGCGAAATGCGTTTGAGCACATTGACGAGCGTCTCGACAAGGAGATAGAAAAGAATCCGGACGGTGTTTTTGTTCAGTATCACATTGCTCGCACTGCGCCGCCCGCAGGACTTGTTCTGAAGCGTTTCGATCCGAGAACGAAGACGCTTTCATACCTAGGCACCACGCTCGCTCTCGACTCATGTTTTTCTGAGATAAAGCAAGTCGAAGCAGGTTTGAAGACCGCCGAAGAGCGGGTCCGGCGAGAAGGTGGGCTGCGCTAACATATACCGAAAAATGCCCAATCGGGTAGCCGGTGGTGATTAGCCACCGGCCCCCACCCGGCGTACGGGTTCGGCCTTCGCACGAGGCTACGGACCGACACGGCCGTACCGGGGTGGTTCCGGTCTCCAGGATCGGCCGACCGTGGAAGGGCCGGCGGATAATGGTAGGCGATCCAGGCCTCCTGCAGGGAGGGCACCCCTTGCGCTTTGAGCCAGTCATTGGTGAGCGCGGCTTGCGCGATGCTGTTGGTGCTCATCCGCCAGCAGCCTTTGCGGGAACGGCTGGCCCAGATGAACGGACGCAGGATCGGCCCCCAGACGCAGCAGATTGCGCCGCCGCGCCCGTGATGACGCACCCATCCCAGCAGGGGGACGCCGATTCTTGATTCGCGCCGGGCCATCCGATCGGGCTCGGTGCGGTCATCCCCTCCCCGCCGGCGTCTAGTGCAGCAGCTTCCCGATCATGGAGCGCGCGACCACCATGTAGAGCTGGCCCGGGTCGGGCTGGTCGAGCGTGCCGACCACGTCGAAGGGGTCGGTGGATTTCAGATAGCCCAGCTCATCCCGGTTCGTCGAAAGCATCGGCGCCTTCGCCTGCGTCATGGCCTTCTCCACCGTCCCCATCACCCCCAGGCTCAGCGTCAGCTTCAGCGGCTGGTTGAACAGCGGCAGGTCCGGCTTGTGCGTGATGATCCCCTCGCCTTGCAGGCGGACAATCGGGGAAACCAGCGAGAATTCCGTGAGGCGGAGATTCGACGACGGATCGCGCGACACGCGCACGTTGAGCTGGTCGAATTGCACCTCGCTCAACATGCCGGCGATCTCCTCGGTCGAGTCGGTGTACGCGACCATCTTGCCGACCTTTTCCCCGATATTGTCGATCAGCCGGGCCGCCGAGTTGGCCACGCCGCTCACGATGCCGGTGGACCGTGACGGCGGTGGCGCGGGTCGCGCCAACAAGCGGGAGATGCCCTTGCGACTTTGCAGCACGAGATTTCCCTGCGTCTGCCGGATGAGTTCGCCCAGGGTGCGCCCGGCGCCCTCGGCCTGGCCGTGGAGGTCAAAGCGGCCTTCGACCGTCGGCGGCTTGCCGGGATCCATCGCCTTGAAGACCGGGCCGATTTCGAACGCACTCACCTCGAGATCGAAGTTCGATTTGTACGGCTGCGGATCCCCCGCGACGAACCGGACTTCGCCGTCGAGCTGCAACCGCCCGTCTTCCGTCCCGAGCCGGGCCGTCACCTTTTCCAGGGCCATGCGCTGCGGTTGGATCACGACCCGGCCCTGAAGACCCAGAACTTCCGGAAGGCGGCCGTACGCGATCGATTTGACGTCGAGTTGCACCTGACCGGCCAGCCCGCTCCAGCCCGGCACAATCGCCACGGCCGACTCTCCCGCCGCCGGGCCCTGTGCCACGGGAAGCGGAGACGCCACGGACGATGCCCCAGGCGCACGCGGCGGCGCGCGGTTTGGGCGGGAGAATGCCTGCAGCAACACCAGCACATCGTCCACCGCAAGATGTTCGCCCGTGATCTTCGCATCGATCGTGCGACCGGCAATGGCGGGGCGCAGCGTCGCGGCCAGCGTCAGGTCCGATCGTTCGCCCGCGCGATCGACGAGAATCGGCGCCTGCACCGCGATGTCACCCTGGTCGTTGAGGCCGGCCCGGAAGGAAAGATTGGCCACCGGGAGCGCTTCGCCGGTGGCGGACGAGACCAGTCCGTTGAGGGTCAGGCGACCTTCGCCCAGCAGATCGTGGTCGAACGAGAACTTCACATTTCCCGTCAGCCTGCCTTGTCGCGGCGGTTCCATCCCGGCCATCAGCGGCTGGCCGGCCAGGGCGGGCACCGACAGGTCGAACGACGTCGTGCCCTCGAACCTGGCGTTGGCGAAATCCGTTGCGACCGCGATGCTGGCCTGCGCGGAAAGGAGAACTTCGCCACGCAGGTTCCTTACCTGCAGTCCCGCCAGCGTGGCCGTCGCGCCTTGCGGAGAGTAGTCGACCGACGGGTCGGTTTCGACGGCCAGATCCTTCAGCAGGTCCATTCCGCCGCCCATGGCCGACACGTTCTCCAGACGAAGCGGAGCGGCACTGGCGACCCGCAATCGTTCGCCCTCCGTCCGCACCACGAATTCTCCGCCCGTGAGCTCGCCCTTGAGTTCAAGAAAGCCCAACCATGGTTTCGGCGCCTCCAGGGTCATCCGGCCGTATTTTACCCGCAACACTTCTCCGGCGGTCCCCGCCAGCGTGGTGATCTGCCGACGGCGCGGATCGATCCGGAAACCCCCGGGCGATGACAGATCGACCAGCGGACGGCCGTCGGCCGTCGCCAGATGCGTCTCCAGCCGGTCCACCTGGATGATCTCGCCCGACCGCGACAGCGCCATCGAGCCACGCGCGGTCAGCGGGCCGGCCGACACATACGCCCGGGCGAGAGCGGGCAGGTCGGCGTCGAAGCCCGCCTGCACGGCAACCTCCCCATCGGGCTTCACCGCGAGTTCGCCCCGCCCGTCAAGCTGGTCGCCGGCGGCGGTCACGACGTTCAAATCCGTCAACCGGACACGGGTTCCCTCCCGGGAATGTTCCACCTCGGCATCGAGGCGGACGTCGCTGGAGGGAAGCACGACCCGGGCGCCCTGGTTGACTGCAAGCCCGTGCACGCGTAGCGGCGATGTGGTCCGCAACCAGACCCGACCGGCGCCGTGCAACGCGGCCACCAGTTCGCCCGAGATCTCCTC
>DASRKV010000144.1:0-18493 GCA_035648795.1 Opitutaceae bacterium | reverse complement strand
CTGGCCATTTTCACCCAGCAGATTGCCTCGCTCCTCAATGCCGGGCTCCCGCTCGTGCAATGCCTGGAAGCGCTGCAGGACCAGACGGAGGATGCGGTTTTCCGGGTCATCATTCGCGACGTGCGGGCCGATATCTCGTCGGGCAATTCGTTTTCCGCTTCGGTCAAGAAATTTCCCCGGGCATTCAACTCGTTGTTTGTCTCGATGGTCGAGGCCGGCGAAGCCTCCGGCGCGCTCGCGGAGATCCTTGGCAAGGTGGCGTCCTATTTTGAATCGACGGTCAAGCTGACCAAGAAGGTAAAATCCGCCATGACTTACCCGATCGCGGTCATCTGCCTGGCGATCGTCCTGGTGAATGTCCTGCTCATCTTTGTGATCCCGGTTTTTGCGGACATGTTTTCGAGTTTTGGCAAGTCATTGCCGCTTCCCACCCAGCTCCTCATCGACACCAGCAACTTCCTGAAGCATAATTTCCTGTGGATTGCGATCGCGGCGGTGGCGGCGTGGATCGGGTTCAAGAGGTTCATTGAGACGCCACGAGGGCGCCGGCTCAAGGACATGGCGCTGGTGCGGGCTCCGATTTTCGGAAGCCTTACTCACAAGATCGCCTTGTCCCGATTCGCGCGGACGTACGCCACGCTGATCCGGTCCGGCGTGCCGATTCTGCGGACCCTGGAAATCGTGTCGGCCGCCAGCAACAAAGTGCAGATTGAGGACGCCTGTGTGGAAATTGCCAGACACGTCAGCCAGGGCGGCCAGGTTTCCGAGGTGTTGGCGGTGAATCCCTTCTTCCCGCCGATGATGAAACACATGGTCAAGGCCGGCGAGACCACGGGCAACGTCGACGGCATGCTGAACAAGACCGCCGACTTTTACGACACCGAATGCGAGGCCACCGTGGCAGCCCTCACGTCACTGATCGAGCCGCTGCTGATCGTGTTTCTCGGCGTGGTGGTCGGCGGCATCGTGATGGCCATGTTCCTGCCGATCTTCAACCTGGCGGCGGTGGCGGGCGGTCTGCAGTAAACGCTCATCCCGGCCCGGAAGATCCCGGCCGTCATCCGTGGCGGCCGGTGGCGGGGTCGATGACGGTAAGAACTTCGCAAAGATTCTGGCCGATCGCCCTGAACGTGCGGTTAGCCTTGCACCGTGCGCCCGCAGCGTGTTCGCTGAACCCAATATTTTCCGCCCATGCCGGCTGTTCTAATCGTTGACGACCTGCTCTCCATCCACGAGATGCTGGACGCGGTCATCCAACCCACTGGCTTCGCGACCGCGTTTACCACCGACGGCGAGAAGGCGCTGGTGCGTTACAAGGCCGAGAAATTCGATCTCGTCCTGGCCGACATCGACATGAAGCCGATGGATGGCATCACGCTCCTCAAGCAGCTCAAGCTGTACGATCCCAATTGCGTGGTCATCATCATGACGGCGTATGCCAGCACCGACAGCGCGATCCAGGCGCTGAAGTTTGGGGCGTTCGACTATCTGCAGAAGCCCTTCAAGGTCGACGAACTCATCGCCACCTTGAAGCGCGGCACGGAATACCGGAAGGCGAGCGCCGACCGTTCCGCCGGCTCGGGCCTGTCCGCAGCGAAGGCGACGGAGATCGAGCATCGGTTGATCGGCCAAAGCGCCAAGGCCCGGAAACTCATTCAGCAGATCAAGAAGCTCAGCTCCGTTCATACGCCGGTGCTGCTGGTGGGGGAGAGCGGCACCGGCAAAGGGACCGTGGCCGAGGTGCTTCACACCACCGGCGGATCGCCGGAACGCCCGCTGGTGCGCATCGACTGCGCGTTGAGCTCCGCGCAAAGCATCCGCGACGGTCTTCTCGGCTTGGACGGGGCAGGCGGCTCCTGGGTGCAACAGGCTGGCGGCGGCACGTTGCTGCTTGAGCATCTCCACTGTCTGACCGCACCGGTGCAGAAGGAACTGGTGAGTGTGTTGCGCAACAACGGCCACAGCTTCCGCTTGATTTGCACCTCCGACGAGGATCTGGAGAAGCTCACCGACGAGGGACGGTTCAACGATGAGCTGTTCTATCGCGTCGCGGCCCTCCCGGTCGCCCTGCCGCCGCTGCGCGAGCGGCTCGAAGATCTGCCGATTCTCATCAAACATTTTACCCAGGCGGCAGCCAATCCCCATTTCGACGCATCGCTGGTCGAATTCAGCGACGATGCGATGGCCCAGATCCGTGCCTATCGTTGGCCGGGAAATCTGGCCGAACTCGAACAGGTGGTCTCCAAGATCGTTTCCACCAGCGAAGCGCGGGTCATCACCTCCCAGCAACTGCCTCTGCGGATGCGCGAGACCGAACAGTGGCCGAAGCTGGAGGATTACCTCGCCGGTCAGGAGAAACAGTACATCGACATGGTCCTCCACGCCTGTCAGGCCGACAAGGCCCGGGCGGCGAAAGTGCTCGGCGTGGACGTGAACAAGTTGGGTTAGGCGCCGGGCGGATCTGGCGCCCTCCCGCGCGAGGCTTCGCCGGGATCATTTTCCAGCGGTCGGGTCGGAAAAATGGCGGGAGCCATTTTTCTTGGGCAGCCCGAAGAGCCCAAGGTCCGGCGGGCTGCAGGGCGAGGTCGGGCGCTCCTGACGGCACCTTTCCCGCTTGCGCCATGACAGCCCGCTCTCAACCCTCCGTGCAATCTACGCCATGCCCAAACGGACCGACCTTGACTCAATTCTTATCATCGGCGCCGGGCCCATCGTCATCGGCCAGGCCTGCGAATTCGATTACTCCGGCACCCAGGCGTGCAAGGCGCTGAAGGAGGAGGGTTACCGCGTCGTCCTGGTGAACTCCAATCCGGCCACGATCATGACGGATCCGGAGTTCGCCGACGTGACGTACATCGAGCCGCTCACGGTCGAGTATCTCGAGAAAATCATCGAGGCCGAACGCCCCTCGGCGTTGCTGCCCACGCTCGGCGGCCAGACCGCCCTGAACCTGTCGATGGAACTGCACCAGGCCGGCATTCTCCGGAAGTATGGCGTCGAGATGATCGGCGCCAAGCCCGACGCGATCCGCAAGGGGGAAGACCGCGAGGCCTTCAAGCAGTCGATGATCCGGATCGGCCTCGACTTGCCGAAGTCAATGACGGTGCATTCGATCGAGGACGCGCGCAAGGCCGCCGACTACATCGGTTGTTCGCCGCTGATCATCCGCCCGTCGTTCACCCTCGGCGGCCAGGGCGGCGGGATCGCCTACAACCGCGAGGAATTCGACCGCATCGTGGCCAACGGCATCGAGATCTCGCCCGTCCATGAAGTGCTGATCGAGGAGGCCCTGCTGGGCTGGAAGGAATTCGAGATGGAGGTGATGCGCGACTACAAGGACCAGTGTGTCGTCATCTGCTCGATCGAAAACGTCGACCCGATGGGCGTGCATACCGGGGATTCGATCACGGTGGCGCCCGCGCTGACCCTGACCGACAAGGAGTACCAGCTCATGCGCGACGCCTCGTTTGCCGTCATCCGCGAGATCGGTGTCGAGACGGGCGGCTCCAACATCCAGTTCGCCGTCAACCCGCAGACCGGCCGCATGGTCGTGATCGAGATGAACCCGCGGGTCTCGCGCTCCTCGGCGCTCGCCTCGAAGGCCACCGGTTTCCCCATCGCCAAGATCGCGGCCAAGCTGGCCATCGGCTACGCGCTCGACGAGCTCAAGAACGACATCACGCGGCTGACCCCGGCCAGTTTCGAGCCGACGATCGACTACATCGTGACGAAGGTGCCGCGCTTTACCTTTGAGAAGTTCCCGGACGCCGATCCGACGCTGACCTCGTCGATGAAGTCGGTCGGCGAGGCCATGGCCATCGGCCGCACGTTCAAGGAGTCGATCCAGAAGGCGCTGCGCTCGCTCGAAATCGGCGCCCGCGGCTTCGGCGGCGGCGGCAAATACGGCGGCGATGAGCGCCCCGAGGACAAGGTCATCAAGCAAAAGCTCGGCACGCCCAACGCCGAGCGGATCTTCTACATCCGCCACGCCTTCAAGGCGGGCTATACCGTCGAGCAGATCTTCGACCTGACCAGGATCGATCCGTGGTTCCTCCACCAGCTCCGCGAGTTGTGCGAACTGGAGGAGACGCTCAAGCAGCACACCCTTGCGACGATCGACACCGGCCTGCTGCGCCGCGCCAAGGAGGCGGGTTTCTCCGACGTCCAGCTCGCCCACCTGCTCGGGGCCGATTTTAGCGCCGTGCGCGCCCACCGCAAGAAGGCCGGCGTGCAGACCATCTACCGACTGGTCGACACCTGCGCGGCCGAGTTCGAGGCCTTCACGCCCTATTACTACTCGTCGTACGGTGACGAGAACGAGATCATCCCCTCCACGCGCCGCAAGATCATGATCCTCGGCGGCGGCCCCAACCGCATCGGCCAGGGCATCGAATTCGACTACTGTTGCGTCCACGCCTCCTTCGCGCTGCGCGAGATCGGCATCGAGACCGTCATGGTCAACTCCAATCCCGAGACCGTCTCGACCGATTACGACACGAGCGACCGGCTCTACTTCGAGCCGCTGACCCTCGAGGACGTGCTGGAGATCTACCAGCAGGAGAAATGCGAGGGCGTCATCGTGCAGTTCGGCGGCCAGACGCCGCTCAACCTCGCCACCGCGCTGAAGCAGCAGGGCGTGAACATCATCGGGACTTCGCCGGAGAGCATCGACATCGCCGAGGACCGCCAGCTCTTCGCCGCCATCCTCCGCAAGCTGGCCATCAAACAGCCGGCGAACCGCACCGCGCTGACCGAGGAAGAGGCCATCCGCTTCGCCCATGAGGTCGGCTTTCCGGTGTTGCTGCGCCCGTCGTTCGTGCTGGGCGGTCGCGGCATGTTTATCGTCTACAGCGAAACCGAGCTGCGCGCCGTCGTCCGTCAGGCGTTCGACGCCATGCCGGGCAAACCGGTGCTGGTCGACAAGTTTCTCGAGGACGCCATCGAGCTCGACGTCGACTGCCTCGCCGACGGCGAGACCGCCGTCATCGGCGGCATGCTCGAGCACATCGAATTCGCCGGCGTGCATTCCGGTGACGCCGCGATGGTGCTGCCGCCCCACACGCTGTCCGACGAGATGCTCACCACCGTGCGCGCGGCCACCTACGCCCTGGCCAAGGCGCTCAACGTCGTCGGGCTGATGAACGTCCAGTTCGCGATCAAGGACGGCGAACTCTACGTGCTGGAGGTCAACCCGCGCGCTTCGCGGACCGTGCCGTTCGTGGCCAAGGCGATCGGCGTGCCGCTGGCGAAGCTCGCCGCCAAGGTCATGACCGGCCTCAAGCTCAAGGACCTCGGCTTCACGCGCGAGCGCACCCCGCGCCACTGGTGTGTGAAAGAGGCGGTCTTTCCCTTCGTGCGCTTTCCCGGCGCCACCATCACGCTCGGTCCCGAGATGCGCTCGACCGGGGAGGTCATGGGCCTCGACGACGACCTGGGCATTGCGTTCGCCAAGACCCAGGCGGCGGTCAAGCCCGGCCTGCCGCTCGCCGGCAACGTGTTCCTCAGCGTCAAAGACGCCGACAAGCCCCGCGCGGTCGACCTCGGCCGCCAGCTCGCGGCGCTCGGTTTCACCATCTATTCCACCAGCGGCACGGCCCGCAGCCTGCGGGAGAACGGCGTCGCGGTGCAGCTCCTGGCCAAGATCGACGAGGGCCGGCCGACGGTCATCGACTTGATCAAGAACGGCCAGCTCCAGATGATCATCAACACGCCGTCGGGCATGATCCCGCGCAAGGACGAAAACAAGATCCGCTCGGCCGCTTATGCCCATAATATCTGCATCATGACCACGATCACCGGAGCCTACGCCGCGCTCAATGGGATCAAGGCCCTGAAGCAGAAGCGCGTCGGCGTGCGCCCGTTGCAGAGCTACATGACCAACATCGAAGCGAGCGGCTGATCATGTCCACGTCTGTCCCCACCCTCATCGCCCTGTTGCACGGCCCCGACCAGCGCGGCCTGGTGGCGCGCGTGGCCGGCTGGATCTTCGAGCGCGGCGGCAACATCCTGCACGCGGACCAGCACCGCGACATGGAGAACAACGTGTTCTTTCAGCGGATCGAATGGGTGCCGGCGGCCGGCGATCCCGACGCGGAGGTGCGCGAGTTCAAGGCGTTTGTCGCGCAGCTGGGCATGGCGGCGCGGGTGGCCTCTTCGGCGCATCGCGCGAAGGGCGCCCTCTTCGTCTCCCAGGCCGACCACTGTTTTCACGATCTCGTCCTGCGGTGGAAGGCGGGGGAGTTCGCCGGCGATTTTGCCTGCGTGATCTCCAATCACCCCGATCTGGCGGACACGGCCCGCGACTACGGGCTGCCGTTCCACCACGTGCCGCTGACCGCCGCGACGAAGGCCGCGGCGGAGGCGCGTGAGCTGCAGATCCTGCGCGACGCCGGGACGGAGTTCGTGATCCTCGCCCGTTACATGCAGGTGCTGTCGGGCCGTTTCCTGGAGGAGTTCGGCCGGCCGGTGATCAACATCCACCATTCGTTCCTCCCGGCCTTTGCCGGCGGCCGGCCCTACCATCAGGCGCATGAGCGCGGGGTGAAGCTCATCGGTGCCACGGCGCACTACGCCACCGCGTTGCTCGACGACGGCCCGATCATCCAGCAGGACGTCGTGCGCGTGACGCACCGGCACAGCGTCGAGGACCTCGTCCGCAAGGGCCGCGATCTCGAGAAGACGGTGCTGGCCCAGGCCGTGCGCTGGCACCTCGAGAACCGCGTGCTCGTCTACGGCCACAAGACCGTCGTGTTCGATTAGCACGGAGCGGGACGCTGCCTCAGAATCTCGTAGCCGCGAGCCCCAGCGAGTGGTGCAGGTTGTGACGCTGGGTGCGCGGAGGTTGGTGCACGCGCCTCGCTTGATGTCCATTGCGCGGATCGCACGGTGCAGAACACGTCAGGGATCTGCCCAGGATATGAAATGCGACAGATCCGCGCCGGAGGCTGGGGCGCGTTCACCGCCTTTCGCTCCGGGTTCTCCTGGGTGTCGGGAGAGCCGCATTATTGACCGAAATTTAGCGCTTTCCGCTATTGAATAACCGGAAGATTTGTAGACCATTTTCCCCGCACGAGGAAGACCACGCCCACGATCAAGGTCTGAACATTTTTGCTGGGGTTTGGGGGCAAGCTGGCGCCGCCGGGCCGCTCTTTTTGCGGCCGCGGCGCCTTTTTTTGTCACGGCAAGGGCTGACCGGAACGCTCTGTGGGTTCAGCGGAGCCGGAACGATGCAGCTCCATCCGCGAAACGGGTTTTGCGTTGGACTGAAAGAAACCTTGGCGCTCGCGGCGACAGAGCAGACGCTGTTTTCTGGGAGTCGGATGGAGGGCGGGATCGCCCTCCTTCGCCAGGCCTTCCGCCGTCGCTGAGCCCATGGCGGACAGGTCGGAACGCGGGCCGGATCCCGCCGCCTAATAATGTAGGACGGCATCGCCGTACCGAGCGCCGCAAGGCGCGGACATCCGCCATGCCGCCATTTGATCGAGTGAAGCCGCGTAGAGCTGAAGCGGCGGGGTCCGGCGACCCCGCCCTACAGCACCGCGCCGGACAGTCCGCAGCACGGCGTGCGCAAATCTCCCCGATTGCATGGATCCGGCTGAGGGGCTCTGGAGCCGGCCGGGTCGAATTGGTGATTTGGCAATCGCCGGTGACGGAGTCCGCCCTCCATGACCGCGCGCCGACCAACGCCGGGGACGTCCGCGGCGCATGAGATTGCCCGACGCTTCCGCCTCAGCTCCGGTAGTCCGCGTTCTCGCTCACGTATTCGTGGGTGAAGTCGCCGCCCAGCACGGTGGAACTCGCGCTGCCGAGCCCGAGCTCGACCTCGATCTCCACGCAGCGCTCATGCGTGGGATAATCCACCGGCGGCACGAACACCCCGTTTTTGGGCGGCGCGCTGGCGTAAAGCTCCGCTTCCTTGAGATGCTTCGACAGCGCCGCCTCCTTCGCCGGATCGAGCTGAAACACGCCGTGGGCAAAGATCTCGATGCCCCCGATGCGCGCCCGGAGTTGCGTCAGGTCGAGGCCGGGCTCGTTCGCCCCGACGTGGCGGCCGATGGCCTGGATGAGCCGGCCGACGTTGGGGTCGTTGCCGGCCACCGCGCACTTGAAGAGCGGGGCATTCACGATCGCCTTGCCGAGCGAGCGGGCCACCCCGGGCGTGGGCGCGCCGGCCACCCGCACGCGCACGACATGATGCACGCCTTCGCCATTGCGCACGACGTCTTCGGCCAGGTCGCGGCACACGGTCGTCAGCGCGACTTCGAAGGCGGCCAGATCCGGGCATGGCATCTGGCCCGACGAAACCGCCACGACGGTGTCGGACGTGCTGGTGTCGCTGTCCACGGAGATGCTGTTAAAGGAAATGTCGACCGCGCGGGCGAGCATGGCGCGCAAGGCGTCGCGCGGCACCGCCAGGTCGGTCAGAATGAACACCAGCAGGGTGGCGAGATTGGGCTCGATCATGCCCGCCCCTTTGGCGATGCCGACGACGTGTCCGCCTTCGACCGCGGCGCTGCGGACCTTGGGGAAAAGATCGGTCGTCACGATGTTCTCGGCCGCCGGAAGGATGGACTCGGCCGTGAGGGCCGCCACGGCCCGGGGCAGGGCGGATAGCATTTCCTCCACCGGCAGCTGCCAGCCGATCACTCCGGTCGAACTCGGCAGAACCTCATGCGGTTGCTGGTGGAGCAGGCGCGCGGTATCCGCACACACCCGCTCCGCGGCCGCGACGCCGTCGGGCGCGCAAACGTTGGAGATCTTGTTGTTCACCAGAATCGCGCCGAGGGTCTTTTCCGCGAGGCGGTGGCGGCCAATCACGACCGGGGCGCCGGGAAACGCGTTGCGGGTGAACACGGCGGCGAAATCGGCCGACGGCCGGTCGAGCGCGATCAAAGTCAGCGTCATCTCCGCCGGCTTGGGCACCTCGCGCGGGGTGAAGGCGAAGCGGGCGATGCCGACACGGAAACCACCCGGCAACCTTGCTTGCGTGGCGAGCCAGGCGCGGTGAACGGATCGGGACGAAAAAACGTTGGCGGAACTGGGCACGTTCGACAAGTGGGGCGGAGGGGCGCCCGTGTGAAGCTGAAACTGACGGGCCGGCGTGTCCGCAATTTCGCGGGACCGTCGATCGCGCTGGGTGAAGCGATGTCGGAGTCTGCTGGCCGGCGATTTCACGACGGCCTTCGTGAGCAAGGTCGCTCCTCCAACAGTGCGGCGATACGGATTCCCGAAGTTTTTTATGGATCTGCGCCCGGCAAGTGTTGTATGCACTTCAAACCGCCAAGCCCAAGTGCGCGCCGTCACCACCACCGTCATCACCGTTTTCGCAATCGATGCCGCGACCAGTCGCTGTTCCGGCGGCAGCGCGTTTTGACCGTCGATGGACATCGCCGAGATCACAGCCAAGGCGCGGGTGCTGCTGGAAGCGATGCCGTACATCCAGGACTTCCACGGCTCCATCTTCGTGGTGAAGTATGGCGGGAGCTTCATGGACGATCCGGATCCGGCGGTGCGGACGCGGGTGGCGTATGACATCGCCTTCTTCGCCGCCGTCGGCATCGCCGTCGTCGTGGTGCATGGAGGCGGCAAGGCCATCACGAAAGCGATGGACGCCGCGGGCTTGAACGCGAATTTCGTCAACGGCCTGCGGATCACGGACGAAGCGACCATGGCGGTCGTGAAACGCACGCTCAACGAGGTGGTGAACAAGGATGTGTGCGACGCCCTCGCGTCCGCGAATGCGCGGCCCAAGAGCCTGCCGGGCGACACGGTGCTCGTCTGTCAGAAGCTCACCGCCGATGATGATGGGAACCCGGTTGACCTCGGTTATGTCGGCGAAGTGACCGAGGTGAAAATCAAGCTCATCAAAAAGGAGATTGCCGACGGCTTTGTCCCCGTCATCTCCCCGGTCGCCGAAGCCTTCGACGGCAAGCCTTACAACGTGAACGCCGACCTGGTCGCCGGCCGGGTGGCCAGCGCGTTGCGGGCGCGCCGGCTCGTCTACATGAGCGACGTGCCCGGCCTGCTGGCGAACCCCGCCGACCCCGCCTCGCTCATCTCCACGCTGAAGATCAGCCAGGTCGATGAGCTGAAGAAGCAGGGCGTCATCGACCAGGGCATGCGCCCGAAGGTGGCCAGCGCAATCCGCGCCTTGCAGGAGGGCGTGCAGCGCGTTCATTTCATCGACGGCCGCCTCCCGCACAGTCTGCTGCTGGAGATCTTTACCGACCAGGGCATCGGCACCGAGATTGTCAGCAGCTAGCCGCGTGTCATCCTTCGTCCTCCGCGCGGCTTCCCCCACGGGCTGCGCCAACAGGCCGCAAGCAACCCGCAAGATCGAGGCCTGAGGCACAAAACGCCCGCCCGCCCGTCTCATCGAAATCGGAACTCGAGAAGCAAAAATCCAAAATCCCATGCAACCCACCATCACCCGCACCAGCACGGCCGAGGTTTACGACGCGTATGTCATGAAGAACTACGCGCGTCCTGCGCTCACATTGGTCCGCGGCCGCGGCTGCTCCGTGTGGGACGACCAGGGCCGGGAGTACCTCGACTTCACTTCGGGGATTGCGGTCAGCGCGCTCGGTCACTGCCATCCGGTCTGGGTGGAGGCGGTCCGGCGGCAGGCCGGGGAGCTCATCCATGTGAGCAACCTTTTCCGCAATCCGCTGCAGGGAGAGCTCGCGCGGCAGCTCGTGTTGCGCGCGGGCCCCGGCCGGGTGTTTTTCTGCAACAGCGGCGCCGAAGCCAACGAGGCGCTGATCAAGGTCGCGCGACTGCACGGCGTGAAGAAGGCTGGCGCCGAAGGCCGGTGCTTCAAGATCATTGCCGCCCAGAACGCCTTCCACGGCCGGACGTTTGGCGGAATGAGCGCCACGCCGCAGGAAAAGATTCAAAAAGGCTTCCGTCCGCTGGTGCCCGGCTTCGCGTTCGGTGAATTCAACAACCTGGCGAACTTTGCCGACCTGATCGACGAGCAGACCTGCGCAATCTTCATCGAGACCATCCAGGGCGAAAGCGGGATCAATCCGTGCTCCGAGGAGTTTCTCGTCGGCCTGCGCCATTTGTGCGACCGCCACAAGCTGCTGCTCCTGATCGACGAAGTACAGTGCGGCATCGGACGCACCGGGCGCTTCTTCGCCTTCGAGCATGCCGGCATTATGCCGGACGCCATCGGGATGGCGAAAGGCCTCGGCGGCGGTTTTCCCATCGGCGCGGTCTGGGTCCGCGAAAATGCGGCGGAGTACTTCCAGCCCGGTTCGCACGGCACGACCTTCGGCGGCACGCCGCTGGCGTGCGCCGCGGCGCTCGCGGTGCTCCACGTGATCGAAAAGGAGAAACTGCTGGAGAACGTCACCGCCCGCAGCGGTCCGTGGCTGCAGGAGTTGCAGAAACTCGTCGACGAGTTCCCGCAGCAGCTCAAGGCCGTGCGCGGCAAGGGCTACCTGATCGGTCTGCAGTTCGCCGGCGAGACGGCGCCCTACCAGGCGCCGCTGCGAGAAGCCGGCCTGCTCGCACCCACGGCGGGCGGCAATGTCATCCGCCTGCTTCCGCCGCTCATCGCCACCCCCGCCGAACTGAGCCGCTCGGTGGAAATCCTTCGCGGCGTGCTCAAGGCCAGAGCGTAGCGGGAAGCGTTTCAACCGCGGCTTACGCCGCCGCCAGAGCTGCGGCGCCGGTCTCAGCCGGGATGGTGCAGTTGGAACGATTTTCGTCCGCAGTTCAACGGACTTCCTGGTGCGGTGTTGTAAGGCGGGGTCGGCCGAACCCCGCCGCACCAGCTCTACGCGGCTTTACTCGATCAAACGGCGGCATGGCGGATGTCGCGCCTTGCGGCGCTCGGTACGGCGATGCCGCCCTACATTACGAACGGCGGGATCCGGCGATCCCGCCCTACAGCCGACCGCAACGACCCGGTCTCAGCCGGCGCTGCATTTCCCGGCCTCCGGTGTGTCGGAGAATCGTCGCGGCGTACGACGAGATCGGGGGACAGTCTAGTTGGTCCCGTTATTGGGAAAGCCGCTTCCCGCGAGTGAATTGATTTCGATGCTCCGCAGCATCGTCTATGATTCTCGTTTTCCGCTAGTTATTATAGATAAGTATCTTAGGCAATCTTTCATCACCTGGCACGGCGCGTGCAATAGAGGAGGCAACCATGAAAAACACGACAATGAAAACCACCCTCAAGATCCTCATGCTCGTCCTCGTCGCCGGTTCCGCTTGTGCCGCGTTCGCCGGACTCATCGGCATCGTTCCGCCCTCGGCGTTCCTCAGCAGTGAAGTGGCGTTCTTCCTTTATTCCGCCGCCGGAATGACGCTCATCGGGCTGAACGACAACGGTGGTCGCACGGGCGCCAAGTTGGCCGTCTGATTCCATGCTGCCCGCGGTCATCATCCTGTCTGCGCTCGTCATTCTGGTGAGCTACGACGCCTCAGAACTGCAGTCGCCCGATCGCCGGACGCCAAAAGACGCAGAGCAATAAACGCGGATAAGTTGACCGCTGACGACCAGCGCAAGGGCGCGCGGCCTGCTTAAATCCTGCAACGCAATTTCCGACCATGTGCTCAAAAAACGTCATTCGATCCGGATCCCGTTTCTCTCCCATCCTCTCCGTCGACGTTTCCGAGTCGCCGCGAGCCGTGCTTTCGCCCCGCGCCTTGTTGCTCGCCGCGAGTCGCGTCTGTCCGAATGCGCCGGTCATGGCCCATGAATTGATCATGCTCCAGCGGCGTCTCGGCACCGGCGCGGAGCTTGCCGGCGACCAGATCCGGATCAATCTCATCGCTCTCCAGTTAAGCCGCTTGATTTACGCGGCCTTCCTGCTTGAAGACCAGGAACGCGAAGGCGGCCTCGCCGACGACTCCGCGAGCTTTTAAGTGGAGACGTCATGGCGCGGGAATATCCCCCGCTTCGACGATTTTAACCGAACTCACGGGCGAGACGCCCGTGCGACGCCGGCGACCTACGGCGGATTGGGAACCGGGCCTGCTCCCGACGCCCCCGCCTGCTCGAGGTTCCTGCGGGCATCCGGGTAATCCGGCTTGAGTCGGAGCGCGGCCTGGAACTCCCTCATGGCTTCCGGGGCCCGGCCGGCATGGAAGAGCGCGGCGCCGAGGTTGTTGTGGCCCGCGGCGTAATTGGGATTGGCTCGCAGCACCTCCTCGAACTGCGCGATGGCCTCCTCCGTGCGGCCCACCTGCAGGAAGGCGTTGCCGAGATTGGTGTGGGCGTCGAGGTAATCGGGCTTCCGTTGCAGGGCCAGGAGATATTGACCGATCGCTTCCGGCAGCCGGCCCGCTTCGAAGAGGGCATTGCCAAGGTTGTAGCGGGCCTCGGCGTCGCGGGGCTGGATCCGCAGCGCGATTTCGTATTCCGCGATCGCGTCGGGAAACCGGCCCGATTTGAGCCAGGCATTGCCGAGGTTGTAATGGGTTTTCGCATCGCCGGGTTTCAGCCGCAAGGCCGCGTCGTAGTGGCTGATCGCCTCCTGGATTCGTCCCGCCTCGAGGAGGGCGTTGCCGAGATTGTTGTGCGCTTTCGCGTAGTTCGGCTCGATTTTCAAGGCCGCCTGACACTCCGCGATCGAATCGGCAACCCGCCCGACCTTCAACCAGGCGTTGCCGAGGTTGCTATGCGCTTCCGGATAGTCCGGTTTGAGGCGGAGCGCCGTTTGATAGTGGGCGATGGCGTCGGCGATCAGCCCGTCGTCGACCAGCGCATTGCCGAGGTTGTTGTGAGCGCGCTCGTTGTCCGGACGTTTGGCGGCCGTGTCGGTCCACAGCGACCGCGCGTCGCGATAAACCGCGTTGCGGCGTTCGGCCACACATCCGAGCACCCCGGCCCACACCAGCAGCGCGACCACGCCGGGCCGGCCGTAGCGGGCGGCCACGCCGACCGCGACGAGCGCGATCAGCGCGGCCAGCGAGAGATACATCCGGTGTTCGACGATCATCTGGATCCGGCCCGGCATGATGCTGGTGGGCGCGAGGATTCCGAAGAACCACGCGCCCAGAAAGCCGGCCGCCGGCCAGCGCCAGAGCGCAACGAGCGTGGCGACGGCCAGCGGCACGACCAGAACGGCGTAGGGCAGCACTTCGGTGGCTCGATTCACCCAGATCGTCCCATATTCAAACACGAGCGGATGCGGCCAGATCGAAAGCCAGAGGTACCGCGCGACCGCTTCGAATTGGGTCAGCCAGTAAGCCGAAGGCGGGACCCCGATGTCGAAGCCGGACGTGCCGTTGCGATTCCAGCCCGTGCTCGCGACCAGGCCGGCCAGGACCACCCAGGTGAACGCCAGCGCCAGGTGGATGCGCCATCGCTGTCGCCATGCCGCCGCGAAGCTTCCGGCGATGAAGGTGCGGTCATAGAGCAGCACCAGCACGGGCGCCAGTGCGATCACCTCCTTGGTGGCCGCCCCGAGGAGGCAGGCGATGATCGCGCACCCTTGCCAGGGCCGGGGCCGCGGCGCCTCCACCGACCGGATGAAACAATACAGGGTCAACAGGAAGAACAGGCCCATCAGCGATTCGACCCGCTGCACGACGTAGGTCACCGCCTCGGTTTGCAGCGGATGAAGGGCCCAAAGGAGCGTGATCGCCAGTGCGATAAATGTGGGATCGTCTGCCCGTGGCCCGGCGGCAGGCGCCGGGACCGGGGTCGAGTCTCGTTTCGAGGGCGGAGACGGAGTTGACTTCCGCGGGTTTTCATTGCCGGCCAGCAGGCGCCGGCCACGGGCGCAGGCCAGCGTCCGTCGCACCACCCCGAACAGCGTCAACGCCGCGAGCACGTGGACCAGCAGGTTGAACGCGTGATAGCTCCAGGTCTGGGTGCCGCTCAGCGCGTAATTGATGGCGAGCGTGAGATTGGCCAGCGGCCGGCCGCTGACGGTCAGGTCGGCCGGCGGCGAAAGCGGCTGCGAGATGGGCCAGAGCTGGCGGATCGTCGGGTTGTCCAGCACCGCCGGTTCATCATCGAAGACGAACGGTCCCAGGAAGCTGTTGTGATACGCCGCCAGGATTGCGAGGCAGATCACGACGGCGGCGAGGCTGATCGGCCACCGGCGGACGCGCGGAGCTGGATTCACGGGCTGGGCCGGCGGCTTCATTGCGGTTTTGCCGGCGAACGTGGCCGGGCCTCCATCGTACGTCAATGTTGCTTGCCGCCCGGAGAATCCTCCGGGGCTGTTCGTCTGATCACCGAAATGGAGCAGGATCGCGGCCCCGGTTCCACCGGCGTCTGTCCGACACCGGGCCCACCGTGAACGCGGGGCGCGGCATCCGCCGGCGACCATCGCGATTCGGACGGATGCTTGGCTGGCCTGACCTGCCGGCGGGGTCGATCAACCAGAGAATCATCCAGCCCGTCAGCCTTGGTCAGCCCTGGTTGAACTCCGCACGAGGACGGCAAGGCACATCATGTTGGTGAGCTCGTGTCCGACCAGGGCGGCGCGCGGCATGTCGTCCGGCCGCTCTTCGGACGTACCGAGGCGCCGTTGGATTTCCTTCAACTCCTGTTCCAATAGTGGAGCCTCGGAAAAGATTCGACGCACCGCCTCGCGCAGGCTCTGCCGCAGTTGTTGAAATGGAGCCCGGCTTTCCCTCGCATAGGCGGAAAGCGCCAGATGGAGGTCGTAGATCGTCGGGTATTCTCTTTTCTCAGAACTCATGGAGAGACGCTAGGCGGCGCTTGGCCCAACAAGATGGGGTAAATGAATGACCGGGAAGATGGGCCGGAGGCCGGCGCACGATTCACACCGCGTTCTTGTATCCCATAACTGGCGTCATGCAAGCTTCCGCGCCGCCGGTCAACATCGCCCCCGGGAAAACCAGGGTAGGTCCGGCTTCACGGCCAACGGCGGCCTTCATTGGATTCCGGCAGTTTGACGGACGCAAAGCCCGACTGGCGGCCGGCCCGCATGTTTTCCGATCCCGGCCGGCGTCACGATCGTTCTTCCGCCCGCGGCCGCAGGGCCGGCGAGAATCGCAGGACCGGCGGGCCAGTCACTCCGCATGCGGCAGCGGGAGCACGATGGAGAAGGTGGCGCCCTGGCCCGGATCGCTGCGCGCCCAGATGCGGCCGCCGTGATCTTCGATGATGCGTTTGCAGATCGAGAGGCCGAGACCGGTGCCTTGCGCTTTGCCGTGGGTCGCGAAGGGCTGGAAAAGCTGCGGCAGGATTTCCGGCGCGATGCCCTTGCCGGTATCCGTCATGTCCACGCGCAGTTCGCTGTCGTTCACGATGAACCGCAGGGTGATCTTTCCGCCTTCGGGCATTTCATCCATGGCGTTGTGCACCAGGTTGTAGAACACCCGCGAGAGTCGCGGCGCATCGATACTCACTTCAATCTCGGGCGGCGGGTTCTCCAGGACCAGGGAGACCTTCCCCTCGGCGAGTTCCTGCCGGATGCCGTCCACGAGCGAGGTCAGATAAGGCGCGAAACTCACCGCGCTCATCGCCGGCTGCCGGCCGGAGGGGCGGGCATACTCGATCAGCTCATTCAGCATGTACGTCATCCGGTCCACCTGGCCCAGAATCGACTCCCGCGCCTTCTGCCGCATGACCGTGGTCGTCGTGGCGGCACCGGCCACTTCCGCCGCCAGCCGGATGACGACGAGCAGATTCTTGAAATCGTGGACCATGGTCCGGGCCGACCGGCCGACGAGGGCAAGGCGCTCACCTTGTATGGTCTCGTCCAGATAGCGGAGGTTGGTCGCCCGCATGCGGGCGCTGAACACGCGGATGAGGGTGAGCGTCAGCCCCGGATGACGGGTCAACAACTCCATCATTTCTGCGCGACTCAGGTAGAACGCGGTCGTGTCCGTCTCGGCGAGCGCGGTGGCGGAACGGGGCCCGTCGTCGACCACGGCCATCTCACCGAAAAAATCCCCGGGTCCGATGGCGGCGAGCGGCCGCGGCTCGCCCTGATTGGTGACGGCGGAGATTTGCACGCGGCCCGTCTCGATCACATAGAGACCTTCCCCGACATCACCGGCGGTGAAGATGACCTCGCCGGCGCGAAAAGAACGGAGGTGCGCGGCGTACTCGGCCGGGGAGAGCTCCTCCTGCAACAAACGGGCGAATCGTATCTCTTCAGAGGGCGGCATGGACTAGAAAGATCGTTGGTTTTGACGTGCCCGCGACGGCTGGCGGGAAATCAGGGATGGGCGGTCAACAAGCTGCGATTGGCTGATCGTGGGGCTCGCTCCCGAAAAAGGAGCCGGGAGGGTTCCCCGCTCTTTCGTTATCGTCCCGCGCGGGAAGAGTCGAGCGGAAGAATTCGTCATTTCCAAATGGTTCCAGCGGGAAACCGACTGAGGGCTCGCGGCGGAACCGCTCATACCGGGGCGGGCGTTCATCGTGACATGCTGTCCCCAAACCTGGGCCGTGGATGATCCGGGCCAGGGCGACGTCCTGTGATCCAAGTCGCGCTGCCTCAACCGCGGCGTTGTCCGCTCACATTCCGGGAGCCGGCCGCCCGGCGCAGAGTGCGGAGGGCGGGAGGCCTGCCTTGAAATGGGTGGCGAACCAGGGGACGACGCTGACAAAGGCTGAGTTGCCTTCCGTATCCGGCCGGGATGCAACCTCGGCCCTTGGGTCTATAACTTCGCTGCGCAAAAGATTAGGTTGCGCTCGTTGACTTGACACATATCAGCAACTAACACAACGTATCCTCATGTCCGAAACGTCCATGATTGCCGAAGAACTCATTCCTCCCGTCATCCGGGATGCAGCCAAGCGGGGCATGTCATTTCCCGATCTACTGTCCGTGATTACCCGCTCGGTTGCGGACGCGTATCCGTTGCCGGAGGCGCGGTTCGCCGCTGCCGGCATCGGTGGCCGCAGGGCGCTGATGGCCAAAGAGGGCGGGTGCTTGCCGGCCAAAGAGGCCGCCGCTGCCTACCTTGGCTCGCATCCCTCAAAAAAGCCCCAGGCCGAGACCGCCCGGCGGGCCGCCCGCGAGCACCGACTGATTGCAATCCACGACGGCCACGGGGATCTCCTGTTTCCCCTGTGGCAATTCAAGAAGACAGGCGGCGCGCTGGACGAGCTGCCCCAGGTTCTCCATATGCTCCGCACCGTTCCCGGCTACTCGGAGATCACCCCCTTCATTTTCTTCCTCCAGCCGCATCCTCGAACAAAAGGAACGCCGCTCGCCGCCCTGCGCGTCGGCGACCTGAAGGCCGTCCTCGCCGCTGCGGAGAGCGAGAAGGACTGACCGGTGGATCCCGACCCCACACACCGGCCGACGCGCGTCCCGCTTCCGCAGGAAGATTTCGACCGGAAAACGCTCGTAATCCGTGCGACCCCGCCGGCGACATGGCGAAACCTCCGCTGGCGTTCGTCCGCCTCGGACAAACGCCTGTACTTCGCCTCCGCCTCAGGCCGGTTGACGCCGAGCAGCGGGAAAGCGCCTTGCATCTACCTCGCCCCAAGCGACCGGACGTCGTTCTTCGAAATCTACGGCGACAAGATGCACCTGGCCCACGAGGC
>DASRKV010000143.1:0-3739 GCA_035648795.1 Opitutaceae bacterium | reverse complement strand
GAAGGCGCCGCCTTCGAGCGCCCGCAGTTCCGCGCGGCTGATGCCCGCGCGTTGCAGGAGATCGCCGGCGGCCAGATGCAGCCCGCGTCGCGCCTTGTTGATGACATCCTCAACGTTGTCCTCGAGCGGAATATGCAGCATACCCTCCAAGGAAGCGCGGTGGCCCAAAAACTCAATCACCGGGTTGCGCGGCTTTGCCGTTGCGCTGGGCGCTGGAATTCAGCTTGGTGGTGGATCCACTCCTTGACCATGGATACCCAGAATTATCTCAACACGTTGTTTTCCCTCAACGGGCAGGTTGCGGTCGTGATTGGCGGCACGGGCGAATTGTGCGGCGCGATGGCCGAGGGATTGGCCGGCGCGGGCGCGGAGGTTGTGCTCGTCGGACGCAACGAGGAAAAGGCCAAGGCGCGGCTGGCCCGGATCGCCGCCCTCGGCGGGAAGGGTTGGTTTCATGCCGCCGAAGCCACGGGCCGGGCGCAACTACGCGGGTTGCTGGAAGCCGTCCTCCAACGTTCCGGTCGGGTCGATGTGGTGGTCAACGGCGCCGGGGTGAATTCGGCCACGCCGTTCCTCGAGATTACGGAGGACGAATTTGACCGCATCGTGCGGGTGAATCTGCAGGGAGTCTTTCTGGGCTGCCAGGTGCTCGGCCAACACCTGGTCGAGCGCGGCCAGGGCGGCTCGATCATCAATCTCGGTTCCATGTCGGGAATGGTGCCGCTTTCGCGCGTATTTACCTACTCGGCGACCAAGGCCGCGGTGCACAATCTGAGCAAGAACCTGGCACGGGAATGGGCGCCGAAGAACGTCCGGGTGAACATCCTGGTCCCGGGCTTTTTCCCGGCGCAGCAGAATCGCGCAGTGCTGACGCCGGACCGTGTGACCAGCATCATCGGTCACACTCCGATGAGACGCTTTGGCGAGGCCCGGGAACTTATCGGGGCCACGCTCCTGTTGGCCAGCGGTGCCGGTTCCTTCATCACGGGGACGGAGATGATCGTCGACGGCGGCTACCACGCCATGACCATCTGACGAGGCGCCGCCTCAGGCGGGACGATGCCGCCGGAGGGCGGGCTCGCCGGGCAGCGGCGGGAGGCCGACGGAGGCAGAATCAATGCCTCGCGGAATATCCGCTGCGCGGACCCGGCGATGAAGGGACAAGCAGGACGCCCGAACCGTGTATATATCCGGACAATAAATAAAATCTTGTCCTGACCGTGGAAACCACATATGCTTTCAACAATATGGTTACCGACAAATTAAAACAACTGACCGAATATCAGAGCAAAGTCGCGGAATTGCAGAATTCTATCGATCGGGAACGGCAAGAGGCTTTGGCGCATCTGCACGTGGAATATGGTTTCAAGACCACAGCCGAATTGATCAAAGCCCTCCGGGCCGCGGGTGCGGGAAGCCGGCGCCGGGGCCGCGCGGGCGGCCACCATCGGAAGCACGCCCGGATCACGGCGGAACTGAAGGAGAAAATAAAAGCCGCCCTGCAGGCTGGCAAAACCGGCGTGCGGGTGGCCGAAGAGTTCGCCATTTCGCTGCCAAGCGTTCATAATATCAAGAAGGCGTTCGGTCTGGTGAAAGCGCGCAAGAAGAAGTAACGGCGGGACGGCACAACGGGAATCGAGGCCCCCGCCCGGCGGGGGCTTTTTTTTAGCGCTCTTCGGCGCCTTGCCGGCATCCTTTATGGAGAGGCGTCGGAGAAGTTCGCAGCGGACGCTTGCGCAGTCCTTTGCCTCGCGCAAGATGGCCCGTGAGAAAAACGAGGGGCGAAGATCCGCCTGAATTTGCGTCCGCTCGCACCCCATGACGCACGATTATATCCAAGCCAACACCAACGGGCGCCTGCACGACGCGCAGGAGCCATCGATCTCCCCGTTGAACCGTGGGTTTCTCTATGGCGACGCGATCTACGAGGTCTGGCGCACCTACCATGGGGTGCTCTTTGCCTGGGAGGAACATTGGGAGCGACTGGAGGGTTCCGCGAAGGCCCTGGCGCTGATGTTGCCTTGGTCACGGGGGGAGATCCTGGCGGAGATCCGGCGCACGGTGGTGGAATTTGAAGGGCGCGCCGGTTCGTCCAGAGAAGTTTACGTGCGCCTGCAGATCACGCGAGGCGGTGGGCCGATCGGCCTGGATCCAGCCCTCGCGGACCGGCCGGACTACGTCATCTTCGTCCGGGAAAATCAGGAGATTTCGCCGGAACAACTGCGCTGCGGCCTCCGCCTGTCGCTCGCGCAGGAATTGCGTCGGAACGACCGGCGCACACTCGATCCCTCGTGGAAGACCGGCAACTACCTCAATAATCTGCTTTGTCTGCAGGAGGCAAAAGCTCGCGGGGCGGACGAAGTCGTCATCACCAACCTGGCGGGCGAGATCACCGAGGCCGCGGTTTCGAATATCCACTTTGTGCGCGACGGCGTGGTGCTGACGCCCGGCCTGGCCAGCGGTTTGCTTGGTGGCATCACGCGGCGACTGTTGATCGAGCGGGTCGCGCCGGCGGCGGGGGTGGATTTGCGCGAGATCGGGTTGACGCCGGCCGACCTGGCAGGAATGCAGGAATGCTTCCTCACTTCGACGACCAAGGATGTGGTGCCGGTGGCGGCGATCGACGCGCAGCGCTTCGACGTGAGCGCTGAATCGGTGACCCGGCGATTGAAGACGGCCTTTGCAGATTATGCCCGCCTCTATGCGCGGACGCATCCTGAGCTGAAGGTGATTCCCTGAAATCCGGCCCGGCGCATTCAGTAGCGGCGCAGTGTTGGGTCGACGCGTTCCGCCCAGGCGGCGATTCCGCCCGCGACGTTGCTGACGGCCGGGAAGCCTTGGGTGCGAAGGAAATCGCTCACCTGACGGCTCCGGCCGCCGTGATGGCACATGACCAGCAGTCGACGGTCGCGGGGCAGTTCGTCAATTCGCGCGGCGACCTCGCGCATCGCGATGTGCCGGCTGCCGTCGATTCGGCAGATCGCCACTTCATAGGGCTCGCGCACATCGAGGAGGAAGGCGGAATCTGTTCCGGTCTTCAGCAACCGCTGCGCCTCTTCCACGGAAACTTCAGGCGGGATTTCCATGGCTCCGGAAACGGGGGCCTCTACCGGCGCGGCGCAGGAGAATTCATAGGCCGCGGGGTCGATCCGGCGGATCCGCGGATGGTCGCCGCAGAGCGGACAATGCGGGTCGCGCGGCAGATTGAGCGTGCGGAAATGGACCGTGAGTGCGTCAAAGACGAGCAGGCGGCCGCGCAATGATTTGCCGATGCCGAGCAGATATTTGATCGCCTCCATCGCCTGCAGGCTGCCGATCACCCCGCAGAGCGCGCCAAAGACCCCGGCCTCGCCGCAGTTGGGGACGCTGCCCGGCGGCGGCGGTTCGGGGAAAAGGCAGCGATAGCACGGGCCGCCGGCGGCGGGATCGAACACCGCCACCTGGCCTTCGAACTTGAAGATGCTCCCGTAAACCAGCGGCCGCTTCGCCAGAAAGGCGGCGTCGGTATTCAGAAATCGCGTCGGGAAATTGTCCGAGCCATCCACAATGAGGTCGTAGCCGGAAAACAAATCCACGGCGTTGGCGGGGGTCACGCCGCGCTCATGCAGCCGGAGTTGGACGTGCGGATTGAGCGCCGCCAGATGACGCGCCGCCGATTCGACTTTGGGCTGACCGACCGCCGCGGTGTCATGGACGATCTGCCGTTGCAGATTGTGTTCCTCCACCCGGTCCAGATCGG
>DASRKV010000142.1:0-16006 GCA_035648795.1 Opitutaceae bacterium | reverse complement strand
AGGAACTGACGCCGGACGCCACGAGACGTTGTGAAGTCGGGGATAGGTAACAACTCTGTTACGATCGCCCGTTTTCCAATTGCGTGGACCTGTCTATCGTTGGCAGTGCGGCAAAAGGCGGCGATTCAGCAACGAATCCCCCTCCTTCATTGCTGCACAGCGCACAGCCCACCCTCAACAGGAGAGAATCGTGAAACAGCGTAATTCCAGAATTCGACTCGCGCCAGCGCTCGGTCTGCTGGCCCTCTGTATCGCAGCGCAAAACGTTCGCGCCCAACCGAACACATTCGCCCAAACCAACCTGGTGTCGGACATCCCCGGCATGGCGACCTTCACCGACCCCAATCTGGTCAACCCGTGGGGGATCGCGGAAAGCGCCGGCAGTCCGTTCTGGATCGCCGACAATGGCTCCGGCGTAACCACGCTGTACAACACCGTTGGCGCGCCGCAGTCGCTCGTGGTCACGCTCCCGGCGCCGGGCGGCGGTATGTCGGCCCCCACCGGGGCGGTTTTCAACGGCACCGCGAGCACCGGAAGCTTCAACAAGGATCTCTTTATTTTTGCGTCCGAAAACGGGGCGATTGACGGGTGGCGCGGCGCCCTGGGTACCACTGGCGAAACGCTGCTCGATCACTCCGCCGCCAGTTCCGTCTTCAAAGGCCTGGCGATCGGGACCGTAAACAGCAGCAACTACCTCTACGCCACCGATTTTCACAATAACGCCATCACCGTCGTCCCCGACGGCGCCGCACCGACCCTTTCGGGGACTTTCACTGATCTCACCCTTCCGGCCGGTTACGCGCCCTTTGGCATTCGCAACATCTCCGGGCAACTCTACGTCACGTACGCCCAGCAAGATCTGGCCAAGCATGACGATGTCGCCGGCCCGGGAAACGGCTTCGTCGACATCTTCGATCTCAACGGCAACTTCGTAAAGCGGCTCATCTCCAATGGCCCGCTGGATTCACCGTGGGGTCTCACGCTGGCGCCCACCGGGTTTGGACCCTTTGGCGGCGATCTTTTGGTGGGTAATTTCGGCGACGGAACCATCAACGCGTTTGATCCGTCCAGTGGCAGCTATCTCGGCACCGTAGATGCTGTCGGCGGCAGTCCGCTGATAGACGAAGGCCTGTGGGGACTGAATTTCGGCAACGGCGGCAACGGCGGCAACGCGGACACGCTCTATTTTACCGCCGGTATCCCGGGCGGCGACGCAGTCGAAGACCACGGTTTGTTCGGAGCAATTTCCCACGTGCCGGATACCGGGGCGACGATCCTCCTCGTGGCCGCCGCCATGATTGGAATGGTGGCATTCCGGCGTCATCTGTTGAAGACCGCGCTGGTTCAGGTTTGAGCAATGGACTCGAGTAAATGGATCCGTTGGCACCGCCCGGTTTGACCCCGCCGTCTGACCGCGACCGCGATCCCGGATCCACCACAAGAGCCAAGAACCTGCCCGCGGGGCGAGACCCGCCGAGCCAACTCGCGGACCGACGCACGGACTCGCCGGCGGGCAGGCTTCCACAACGCCCACCGACAAGCTCGCACCCCCATCCCTCAATTGCGTGACGGTCCCAACGGATCGCGCACGCATGCGACGAACTTCCGCTACCATGGAGATCGTGCGCCGTAGCGCCGGTCTGCAGGGTATTCCCGCGGCGCGAACGATCATGAATCTCCCCGACCCGGCCGGGTCGGAACGATGCTGGCTCCCAAGACGAGTCCGGCCGCAAAACCCGTCGCATGAGCCACGACATCGGTGCGCATGTCGCCGGCCCCGAACAATCCCAGAAGGGTGACTCCAGCGGCCAGCGGCACGAACACCGCGCGCCAGCGAAGTTGGCCGTCGTCCCCGCGGAGCACGCGGACTGCGCGGCCGGTCAACAGCCCGAGGCCCGCGAAAACCGCCGTCGAGGCGCCGATCGATCGGTAGGGGCCCGGGTAGTTCAATGCCGCGACGGCAAGATTTCCAGCGGCCGCGGCCAGTGCGAGCAAAAGCCAGCCGCGCAGCCGGCCCATTGTCGAGGTCACTGCGGAAAAGACAAAGAAGCCGGAGACGACATTCCCCACCAAGTGTCCCAAATCGGCGTGAAGAAATAACGCCGTGACCACCCTCCACCATTCGCCCCGGTCAAACAGCGCCTGGCTGTCCAACGCACCGGCCTCTTCCCAGGGTCCAGGCGAACCGGTTTGGACCAGATATACGGCGAGCACCATGATCGTCCAGACCAGCGGGGTGAACCGTTCGGTCGGCGGCGACGCCGGATGAACCGTCGCCGGCGGTGGCGGCCAGCCGGCACTTTCCCGATCGAAACACGCGAGTTGCTCGCAGGCCGATGCCAGCGCCGGCGGCTCGACGAGCAGCCGGTAACCGGCATCCGACAGGACGAGCCAGTACGGCTGGCCCGTCGCGAGCACCACCAGGCCGTGTTCGAACCCTTCGGCGGCAGTCGGATAGACGCCCGCCTCGGTGAGTCCAGCGAACGCTTCATCCCCGGTTGTCCCCGCCGGCAGGTCAGACGCAGACATCGATTGAAGGATAACCCATCCTCGATCCATGGCGAGAGCCGCGGCGCCATCGCGTCAGCCCTCCCCGTCGAGGGTATCGGCCGGCTGACCGAGATCGGCGGCGAAAATCCCTTGGCGGTGCGATCCTACCAACCGGTGAGCGCCCGGATCGGCCCAAGCAACTCGAGCGCAATCTGCTCGTGCTGGAACGCCACCGGATGCGCGTTGGTCGGGGTGCCGGGATAGTAGCCGACAGGTGCTGCGGCGATCCGCCCGTCACCAGCCGCGCGCCGGCGGGCGGTCACGGATTCGATGACTCGCCGCAGTTGGTCGCGCTTTGCGCGGTCGGGCGTGCCCGGGGTTTCGCCAAAGAGCGAGAGTTCGGCCAGGACCAGGGCGACGCGGGGATAGGCCGCGCGGATTTCGCCGACGAAATCGTCATAGGCCTTCGTGTAAATGGCCTCGTCCGGCAGATCCTTGCTGAAATCGTTCTGGCCCAGGCAGACGACAATCGCGTCCGGCAGATAGGAGGCGTGATCCCATTGCGAAGCCGGATCGTCCGGCAGGGTGCGCTGGAAGAATTGCGGCGCATTGGCAAGATCGGTCCGGCCCTGCCAGTCCCGCATCACGCCGCGGCCGCCGTAGCTGACGAGGTGAACCTGCGCTTTCAGCCACCGCCCGAGCAGCATGCCGAAAGAGCGGGCGGCGTTCGCGACGCGCGGCGTATTGTCGTTCTCCGGAGGAAACCGCTCCACGTACTCTCCGCCCGTGATCGAGTCACCGATGAACATGAGCTTTCGCGCCGGCCAGGCCGGCGGGGGCAGCAGCTCGCATCCGGGCGGCAAGAGCAGTCCCTGGAAGCTGGCGACGCCCTGCCACGATTCCGTCCGGCGCACCAGCTCGATCAGCCATCCTTCCGCCGGCGCCACCCCCGTGGGCAGCGCAATCTCGTTTTCGCCTGGCTTCAGATGAATGACGACAGGATCCCACCCGTTGCAGGCGAGATTGAAGTAGCAGTTGTCCGAACCGGCGTGCAAACGCAGCACCGGCGCGGGCCCGCGATAGACGAAACGCACCGTGATGCCCGGAAAACCCATCCGGGCTTCGTCGCCGGCCAGGGCCACGCGACCCATGTACGTGATCCGCGGATCGCGCGCGGAAATGGACGCTGCATTCGTCATGTTGGTTTCGGGCTTGGGTTCGGCGCTGCGAACGAGGAGCGCAGCGACCGTGAAGGACAGGAAGCACGCGATAAGGCGCATGGCCGCCGACCAATAGACGTTTGGACCAGGGAGGCAACATCAAGCACGGGCAGAGGCCGGCCAGCCGATCGAGCGCGGCCTTGTGATTTTGTCCCTTTTCAATACTAGATACCATTGCTCTTAAACCCTCGTCCGCACCATGAAGACTCGCTCAATCCGTTCCTGCCTGTTGCTTGCGTCTGCCCTGATCGCCGCCGCCAATCTGTCCGCCCAGGCGCCGAAAGTTGCTTTCCCCGCGGCCAGCCCGGCCTGCACCTTGAAACAACGTGTCGGCCTCACCGACATCGAGATCACCTACTCCCGCCCCAGCGCGAAGGGCCGCGTCATCTTCGGCGGCCTCGTCCCCTATGGCGAAGTTTGGCGCACCGGTGCCAACCAGGCCACCAAGGTCGTCTTGAGCACACCGGTGAAGCTCAACGGCACGGAGGTCCCCGCGGGCACCTATGGCCTGTTCACGATCCCCAGCGAGACCGAATGGACCATCATCCTCAACAAGGTCCCTGATCAATGGGGCGCCTATCAATACAACGCCGCCAACGATTTCGTGCGTTTCAAGGCCACGCCGGAGAAACTGGCGCAACCCGTCGAGACATTCACGATCGGCCTCAATGATCTTCGCGACGAATCGGCCACGCTCCGCCTGAGCTGGGAGAAGACGCTCGTGCCGGTGAAACTGGAAGTCGACGTCGCCGCCAGGCTCGCGCCACAGATCGAAGCGGCCCTGGCCGCGCCCAGCGGAAAGCCCTACGACCAGGCCGCGATGTTTTACCTGGAGCATGATCTCGACCTCAAGAAAGCGGCCGCCTGGATCGAAGCCGCGATCGCCGAACGGCCCGGCCAGTTCTACCTTCTTTACCACAAGGCCAGAATCCTCGCCAAGATGGGCGACAAGACCGGCGCGATCGCCGCGGCCCGGCAGTCGATCGAACTCGCCGCCAAGGACAACGGTGTGGCGAAGGTCGAATACACCCGGCTGAACGAGGCGCTCATCGCCAGCCTGCAGTGAGGTCGTGGCGCGCGTTTCCCCGGTACCACGTGGCGGGTGCGCCCGGCGGATCCTCCCTGGGCCCGAGTCTTGGACCTTTGGCCCGGCGTGACGACCGCTGGTCAAACTCTTGCTGCGTTCACCGAAGTGCGCGGTCATCGATGGCCGGCGGGTCGCTCGCCGACCCGAGCTTCTTTTCGGCGGTTCCGAGTCTTGCGGATCCTGGTCGAAAAACCTCCGCCATCCAGGAGATCGCGTGTCTTGCTCGCCCTGATCACGACCATCAACGATGTTGCCTCCGCATCCACGAGATGACCAAGAATCAATCCAACGAGAAACGACGATCTGATCGCCCGCCTGCGCCGATGACTCATCCCCTCACGGCTTCCAGACGGTCCGTGCCGCACCGGTGGCGGCGTCTCCTTCGCGACCTTGCCGCCGGCGCCACGGTGTTGGCGGCCATTCTGTCCGCCGCGGGCGCTCCGGAACCGGCGGCATCGGAGTCGTCCGCCGTCATCCTCCAGGACCTGCGCAGCTTCCGCGAACTGGGCAGCGTCCTGTACATTGCCGCCCATCCCGACGACGAAAACACGCAGCTCATCGCCTATTTGGCGCGCGGTCGCCACTACCGCACGGCCTACCTCTCGCTCACGCGCGGCGATGGCGGGCAAAACGTGCTCGGCCCCGAGCTCGGCGACGAACTGGGCGTCATCCGCACCCAGGAGTTGCTGGCCGCCCGCCGCATCGATGGCGGCCGGCAGTTCTTCTCCCGCGCGATTGATTTCGGATATTCCAAGGATTACCGCGAAACCCTCCGGCTCTGGGACCAACAACAGGTGCTGGGCGACATCGTCCGCGTCATTCGTTCGTTTCGCCCCGACGTGCTCATCACCCGTTTTTCAACCGAGCCCGGCGGCACGCACGGCCATCATACCGCGTCCGCCGTGCTAGCACTGGAAGCGTTCAAGCTCGCCGGTGATCCCAAGGCCTTCCCCGACCAGCTTTCCACGCTCACCCCGTGGCAGCCCAAACGCATTCTGTGGAATGTCTGGAGCCGCGGCGGCAAACCGGCTGTCGAGGGCGGCCTTCTCCAGATCGAGGCCGGCGGCAATGACCCGGTGACCGGAGAGTCGTTTGCCTCCATCGCCGGCCGCAGCCGGTCCATGCACAAGACCCAGGGCTTCGACAATTTCGCCCGATTCACCGCCGGCCCGAATCCGGAGTTCTTCCGTCTGCTCAGCGGCGAATCGGCGACCAAGGACATTCTTGACGGCGTCGACACGACGTGGGGACGGGTGCCCGGGGGAGCCACGATCGGGCGCGCCGCGGATGACATTATCAGCCAGTTCGACCCGCAGAATCCCGCCGCCAGCGTCGCTGGGCTGCTCAACTTGCGGAGCCAGCTTGCCGGGCTCGCCCGCGATTCCGTCGTCGACGAAAAGCGCCGCCAATTGGACCGGATCCTGCAAGCGTGCCTTGGGCTCGCCGTCGCAACGGAGGTGTCGCAGGCGGAAGTCGTCCCCGGCGAGGCCATGACCTTGCGCCACACCGCCACGGTGCAATCGCAAGTGCCGGTCCGTTGGGTGGGAACCCGCTACCCGGACTCCCCGCGTCCGGCCGGCAAACCAGTGGAACTACATCCCGGCGAGCCCGCGGTCCGCACCAGCACCCGGATTTTGCCCGCCAGCACCCCGCTGAGCCAACCCTACTGGTTGCGCGCTGAGCCGGCCGCCGGAGTGTTCCGCGTTGCCGAGCCCGACCTGATCGGCCGGCCGGAGAATCCCCGCGCCTTCCCCATCGAACAGATTTTTGAAGTCGGCGGCCAGACCCTGATGGTTCCGGATGAACCCGTGCAGATCGTCCGCGACGCCACGCTCCGGGAAACCCGGCGCCGCCTCGAAGTGATCGCCCCGGTGGCGCTGAGATTCGCCTCGGACGTGCGGCTGTTCGCTCCGGGCGCGACGCGGCCGGTCGAAGTCGAGGTCACCGCGTTCCGTCCCGCCGTGACGGGCCGGCTGCGGCTGACCGCTCCCGCGGGTTGGACCGTGGCGCCCGCCGCGCAGCCGTTTCAACTCGCGACAGTCGGCGAACGGGCGCGGCTCCAGTTCGCGGTCACCGCCCCGGCCCAGCTTGCCACCGCGAGCCTCGCCGCCAGCGCCGAGATCGGCGGCGTCAACTACGACAACCAGCGCGTGGAGATTCATTACGCGCACCTGGCTCCGTTGATCCTGCAACCCGCCGCCCGCGCCAAAGTCGTCAGTCTTGCTCTGGCCATCCGCGGCCGGAATGTCGGCTACGTGCCGGGCGCCGGTGACAGCGTGGCCGGGGCCCTGGCGGAGATGGGTTACACCGTGGCCACGCTCCAGGCCGCCGACCTGACGCCGGACCGTATCCGCACCCTGGATGCGATTGTGATCGGCATCCGCGCGTTCAACGTCCGCCACGATCTCGCCGCGCACCTGCCGGCGCTGTTCGCCTATGTCGCGGCCGGCGGCAACCTGATCGTGCAGTACAACAATCCGAGCGGCCTGGCGGACACGTCGCTGGCGCCCTTCGCGCTGCAGTTGTCCCCGGACCGGGTGACCGACGAGACCGCCGCCATCACCTTCCTCGCGCCGGACCATCCGGTGCTCCACACCCCGAACGAAATCACGACGGCCGACTTCGACGGCTGGGTGCAGGAGCGCGGACTGTATTTTCCCAACCGGTGGGACGAACATTTCGTCCCGATCCTGGCCTGTAATGACCCCGGGGAGGCCCCGCTCAAGGGCGGTTTGCTGGTCGCCGAATACGGGAAGGGTCATTACGTCTACACCGGACTCGCGTGGTTCCGGCAGCTCCCCGCGGGCGTGCCCGGCGCCTACCGGCTCTTTGCCAATCTCATTTCGCTCGGAAAATGAAACCGTCCCCGTCGAACGACGTGCCTGCCACCCGTCGGTCTGACACCCTGCCGGTCGCCGAAGCTTCGCCGGCCCTGCCCTGGCTTCACACCTGGCGCGCGGTTTACTTGTTCGTGCTCGGCTGCTTTGTGCTGTGGGTGGTGTTGCTGGCGGTCTTCGGGTGGCTCTGGGCATGAGTCTGGTCGATTACATTGTGCTGCTGGGCACCATGGTCGGGATTGCCATCTACGGCATCTGGCACACGCGCGGCCGCAAGAATCTGGCCGCCTATTTGCGCAGCGGATCGACGGTCGGCTGGGGCACGATCGGCCTGTCCGTCATGGCGACCCAGGCCAGCGCCATCACGTTTCTCTCCACCCCGGGCCAGGCCTACGAAAGCGGTCTCGGCTTCGTGCAGAACTATTTCGGGCTGCCGATCGCGCTGATCATCGTCGCGGCCGTGTTCCTCCCGATCTACCGCCGGCTGAATGTCTACACGGCCTACGAATACCTCGGGCACCGTTTCGATTCGAAAACGCGCCTCCTCGGGGCGGGGCTGTTTCTGTTGCAGCGCGGACTGGCCGCCGGCCTCACGATCTACGCCCCCGCCATCATTCTTTCGACGGTGCTCGGCTGGCGGCTCGACGCGACCATCATCCTCACCGGCCTGTTTGTGATCATCTACACGGCCGTCGGCGGCAACGAGGCCGTCAATGTCACGCAAAAATGGCAGATGGCGGTGATCTTTGCCGGCCTGGCCGCGGCCTTCGCCGTCCTGGTGGCAAAACTCCCGGCCGGCCTGGGACTGACGGGCAGCCTCGCGGTGGCGGGCGGTTTCGACAAACTGCACGCGGTGGATTTCTCCGTCGATTTCCACCAACGCTACACCTTCTGGTCGGGCATCCTGGGCGGCGTCTTCCTGTCGCTTTCCTACTTTGGCACCGACCAGTCGCAGGTGCAGCGTTATCTCTCGGGTTCCTCGCTGCGCGACAGCCGGCTCGGCCTGATGTTCAACGCGGTCCTCAAGATCCCGATGCAGTTTTTCATCCTCCTGCTCGGGGCGCTGGTTTTCGTGTTCTACCAGTTCGAAGCTCCGCCGGTCTTTTTCAATCACTCCACCTGGAACGCCCACGCCCGCGGGGAGACCGGGGCCGGCCTGCGCGCGATCGAGGCGGAGTTCGCGTCCGCTCATGCCGACCAGCGCGCGAAGATCGAGGATTGGCTGGCGGCCCGCCACGGCGACGACCCGGCGCCGGCCAAGGCTGCGATGCTCGCCGCGCACGAGCGCACCGAGGCGTTGCGGAGCGACGCCCGGCAGGCTCTGGCCAAGGCGGACCCCCACGCGCCGACGAACGACGCCGACTACGTGTTTATCGACTTCGTCCTCGAACAGATGCCTCACGGCATCATCGGCCTCCTGATCGCGCTGGTTTTTGCCGCCGCCGTGTCGTCGCTTTCCTCGGAGCTCGCCGCCCTGGGTGAAACCACCGCGGTCGATCTTTACCGACACATCCTGCGCCCCGACGCCTCCGATCTGCATTATGTGCGGGTGTCGAAAACGCTCACCGCCTTCTGGGGCCTGATCGCCATCGGTTTCGCCCTCTGCGCCCATCTCGCCGAAAACCTCATTCAGGCGATCAACATCCTGGGCTCGATTTTCTACGGGGTGGTGCTCGGCCTGTTTCTCGTGGCGTTCTTTGTGCGGCGCGTCGGAGGAACGGCGGTGTTCTGGGCGGCGGTGGCGGCGCAGAGCCTCGTGTTTGGACTCTATTTCACGCTTAATATCAGCTATCTCTGGTATAACTTCATCGGGTGCGCCGCCTGCGTGGTGTTCAGCCTGATCCTCCAGGCCCTCATCGGGTCCCGCGCGGCGGCGGCTCCCGTCACCGCGTCGTCATGAGTCCCGTGATCTGTTTCGGCCAGCAACCGTGCGGATTCTTTCCCCGCCGGTTCCTGGTTGCCAAGATCCGGACGGCGCGCCGGCTCCAGGCGGAACTCGGCGGCGAAATCGTCTATTTCTGCCACGACAGCGATCACGACCCGCGCGAGACCCAGACCATCCTGCGGCACCGGCGCACCGGCGCGGCGGTCACGTTGAATTTCTCGTTCGAGAACAAGTTGCAGCGGAAATTCACCCCGCTCTGTCTGAAGCGCGTGCCCGCCGGCTGGCGCGACCATACCGCGCGCCAGTTGCCCGTCTACGTGGGCGCTCCCTGGGTCGACGCCTTCCGCACCAACCCCGCGAATACGGTGGCCGACTTCTGCCTCGAGATGTACCGGCGCATGGGGCTGCTCGAAGGCGTCCGGGTGGTGCGTTCGAGCGACCCGGTCGCCCGTCGCACCGCCTGCGACGTGGCGGATTTCTTCGTCGACGTTCCCTACCAGGGCGAAATCGTGCGCGCGCGGCGGGCCGCCGGCGCCTTGCGGCTGCACGAAGGCGGCGAGGCCTTCATCGACCTGCCCGACACCGGATTCACCAAGGAACAGATCAGCCCCACCCGCGACACCCGCTTGCGCTGGATGCAATCCGTGGTGCACTGTACCCATTACGTCGCCGGCCCGGGCGAACAGGCGTATTTGCATCCCGAGGAGGCGCCTGACATTACTTTCATCCCTCGCGACCCGATCGACCGCTCCGATGAAGCCTACACCGACCTCCCCGCGTAACGTGAAGACCCTCCTGGCGTTTGGCGCGCATCCCGATGACATTGAGTTCGGCTGTGGGGGGGTCATCGCCGGCGAGACCCTGGCCGGCCGCTCCGCGCATTTCGTGGTGTGCTCCCGCGGCGAGTCCGCGACCAACGGCACGCCGGCCCAACGCACAAAGGAGACGCAGACCGCGGCGAAGTTGTTGGGGGCGACGATCGAGTTCCTCGACCTGGGCGGTGATGCGCACTTCGAGATGAACGTGGCGTCCGCCCTGAAGCTGGCCGCGGTCATCCGCCGCGTGCGCCCGCAAATCGTGCTCGCCCCCACGCCGGTGGAGAACCAACACCCGGATCACACCGTCCTCGGCCGGCTCGTGCGCGACGCCGCCCGCCTCGCGCGCTATGGCGGAACCAAAGAACTCACGGCGCGGCCCGCCCACGCGATCGAGCACCTGCTGTTCTACGCGGTCACGCCCGAGGCCGAGCCGGCGGATCGACCTCCGTTATTCTTCGATCTCTCCGCCCCAAACGTCATGCCGGCCTGGAAGCAGGCGATGACCGCTCACGCCTCCCAGGCCCAAACCCGGAATTACCTCGAGCTGCAACTCGCGCGCGCGGCGCTGAACGGCCAACGGTGCGGCGTGAACTTCGCCATGCCCCTGTTCCCGAACGATCCGCTCCTCCTGGCCTCGCTGACCGAGCTCGGACGCGCGGCGCGGCGTTTCTGACATGCCGCCTCGACCGCTCAGGATCGGCATCACCTGTTATCCGACCGTGGGCGGAAGCGGGGTGCTCGCCGCGGCGCTGGGGGACGAGCTGGCCCGGCGCGGCCACGAGGTCCATTTCATCAGCTATGAGCCCCCGTTCCGGATGCCGGTGGACGCGTCGCGCGTCTTTTTCCACCCGGTGGCGATCAATGACTACGGCCTGTTCAAATATCCGGACTACACGCTGCCCTTGTCCGTCAAGATGGCGGAGGTGAGCCGCGACCACCGCCTCGATGTTCTCCACGTGCATTACGCCGTCCCGCATGCCACGGCCGCGATCCTCGCGCAATCGATGCTGCCCCCCGAATTGCGCCCCCGGGTCGTGACGACGCTGCACGGCACCGACACCACGCTGCTCGGTCGCGATCCCGGTTATGGCCCGGCGATCCGGCATGCGCTCGCCTGTTCCGACGCGGTCACGACCGTCTCCGCATGGCTGCGGGACGAGACCCGGCGCTTGCTGGCGGTCGAGCGGCCGATCGACGTCATCCACAATTTCTTTGCGCCGCGGGCTCCGGGACGTTCGCGGGAAGCCGTGCGGCACGAGCTTGGCCTGACCCGGGAGATGCTCGTGCTGCACCTTTCGAATCTTCGCCCGTTGAAGCGCATCGACCTGCTGCTTGAGACCGTCGCCCGCGTCCAGCCGCGCGACGCGTTCAAGCTGGTGATCCTCGCGGGTGCCGACTTCGCGCCCTATGCGGAACAGGTGCGCCGGCTCCGCCTGGAGGATCGGGTGATCGTACGCGAGAAGGTCGTGGGCGTGGAGGACTATTTGCAGGCGGCCGATCTCGGACTCTACACCTCGGACGCGGAGAGCTTCTGCCTGGCCATCCTCGAAGGCATGTGCTTCGGCTGTCCCAGTGTGGCGACCCGCGTCGGCGGCATCCCGGAAGTGATGGAGGACGGCGTCAGCGGGCTGCTCGCTCCCGCAGGCGATGTCGACGGCTTGACGCGGGCGGTGGAGCGCCTGATCGGCGATCCGGCAACACGCGCGGACATGGGGCGGGCCGCCCGGGTGCGGGCGCATGAACAATTCTCCGCCGAGCAGATCGTTCCCCGTTATCTGGAGCTCTATGAGCGGGTCTGCGCTCAGCCTCTCGCTTCCCGCGCGTGAAGCGCTGCGCGGCCAATTGCGCCGCGCCCGGGCTTGTTCAACCAGGGTGCGGCGTTTTCATCATCGAGTGCTTGAATCAATGCGGGAAAATGTCCGCGCTTTGTCGATTGGTAACGCGACTACTCGACCTTTGCCCCGTTCTCGATGAGAAGCTGCTTCAAGATAGAACGGTGGCAGCGGTCTTCGTTTTGGCAGTAGCAGCCCACCGAAAAGTCGGTCGTGTGCGATAGCACGGCCAGGAGTTCCAGGTCGTGCTTGGCCGCGGGCGCAGCCATTTCAGCTTTGTACTTCCTCGCAAACGCCGACCACTGCGCTGGCGACGCGGCTTCGTGCCCAAGTTTCATGGTCTCGACGCTAGGAGCGAGGTTCGGGAACCAAACGTCGTACCAGTTCTGCGTCGAGAACTGTGCCTTCGGCACTCCACGGGGAGGGCGACGCACCGTTCCGATCCTTGTTCCTTCACCGGCCATACGCGGGGTTCCGAGGCGGACAATTCGCACGCTCATTGGCGACTCCTTCGGTAAAGGTGGCGCTCCACGCAGGCGGACGGGGTCGGTTGTGCGGCGTTCATGACGTCAACGTTCAAAGGCGACCCGCCGTCGAGGCTGCACCGCACCGCAGCCGGCGTGACAGGCAAGGCTGGCTGCAGCGGCGCCTGGTTGAGCTCAGCTTTCATTCTGTGTCAGAAAAGCGATCGTGATCTTTCCAATATGGGCATCTCGGACACTTTTCGCCTTCAGGATAGTCAATCCCTTCCTCGTGCGGGCAGCCGAAGATCTTCTCCATCATCGCAAGCGAACGCACTTCGTGCTCTCGAATACGCGCCAATATGTCCTCCTGGAAATCGTTTCTGAACCGGACGTCCTTTTCCTCGCTGAAATATCGGTAGAGGGTGGGCTCATCGCCCTCCTTCAGAAAGATCGCCAGCACAGCTTTGGTCGCTTGCTTGTTGTCGGGACCGTAAAATGCGAGGGTGGCGCGAGGGAAACCTTGGTCTCCCCGCTTTGCTTTGTCTCTAAGGCGCGTGATTGGTCTTGGCATTCTCTTTGGCCCAGACGATCGAGAGGAGTCACGGCTACGGCTGGCGTGCCGCCTGCCCCGCAGCCGGCATGACAGCGGAGGCCGTCGAGTCTGCTGGTTGGTTAGCCTTCTTCCGGATTTCTCGCAGTCGCTCGGCCAGCACTTCATCACAATATCGGAGCTGCCCGTCCTTGAATCGAATCTGATAGCGCTGACCGCTGATCGATGACTTCGAACCGCAAAGCGCAACGAAATCCTCGGCGCTTATGATCTTCTCGGTCTGCTTCTGCCACTTCATCCGCAGATGTGCCTCCGCCTCGACGGCTGTATGCTCACTTCCGTTCCGGATAAAAACGGCACCGTCCAAACCTTTCAGATAGCCAAGCAGCGCTTCAATCTCCGCACCGGCCTGCTGCGCCAGCGCGACACTGCCGCTCAGAAGAAACGCGATAATACCGATGAGCTTCATCTTTTTGGCTAGACGTCGAAGAGGAGGCACGGTCACGGCTGGCGTGGCGGCTGCCCCGCAGGGGGCATGACAGCAGTGGTCGTCGACTGCGCCGCCTGGTTGGGCGCGTTATCATCGCTCGCTGTTTTCAGGGAAAAGCGATTGATTCCAGCTTTCCGGCAGGTGTCCATGACCGAGGTCATCGTGGCTAGCGGCACATCGTCAGCCGCGAAGATAAGGACCGTTGCGTGGTTGTCTTTTTGTGCCTGAGCGGCCGCGAGAGCGTGGAGCTCCTGCAGCGAGATCTTTTTTTCCACCATTTCATATACGCTGCCATCTTTCTCCACCTTCAGTGAGACGCCATCCGCCGCCAATGACGGCAAAACACCGACAGTGAGCGCACCGACGAGCCCGATAATGCAACGGTTAACGTTCATAGATTCTTATGCCGAACGTTCAGGACCCGCGACGTGCCGCAGGCTGGCGTGACGGCTGCTCCGCAGTCGGCATGCCAGCCAAGGCCGTTCGCAGCGGCCACTGGTTCGGCAAGTTCTCACAGATGCAGTCCATTTTCTAATTCAAATCCGATCGGGACGCAAAGGATGAATGGGAACGGCTTCCCGCCCACAGTCGCTGGAACGAATTTCCACAGCCGGACGGCGACGGCCGCGGCCTCGACGAAGGCTGAGGACTCATTGATTTCCTTGTCCCGAAGGGCTCGAACCGATGAAACGTTGCCGGCTTCGTCGACTGTAAATGCAATCCAAACGCCACCCTGCAAACCGGCTTGTGTTTTGCCGTATGGAAATCGCGGCGCAACAGTCTTCATCAATCTCGGTTTCACAACTCGCTGCCCGCTCGAATATGCCTTATTCATTTGGACGAAGACTTCAGGAAATGCCTTAAACGACCGTTGCTGCATTTCCGTCCGGACATCGTCGTCGTCAAAATGGCGATTTTGGACTTCTTGGTAATTCCGCTCAGCCTGAGTAACGCAGCCAGCCAATAGCAGAAGCGCCGCGCCGAACGTGATAATGACGATTCTCATGCTTTGTAATGCCGAACGTCCAGAGCTCAGGCACGCGGGGCTGATGACGTCCTCCGCGATAGCGGAACTGGAACGGCCATCCCGCGTTGCCTGCAGCGATTTGTTCGGCGACTTCATTTTTGTCTCTGTAACACTAGATAGTCGTCAAAGTGCTGTCCAGCTGCGCAATGATCAATCATCAGATTGTAGGGCGGCGTCGCATTCAAACAAAACGCCTCTGTGGAGGAAGAATCAGCCGAGGTGAACCGAACACCCCAATTTGGCCTGGAACCCAGATCTAGGCCATATAGCTCAACAACTTCCCACCGACCGGACTTTGCTGGCACCAGTGGGCTATTCGCAACCGCTTGGTCTGCTTCAGCTTGGTATGAACCATCGGCCTGAAGCCGCAGCACGGTCTTCTTCAGCTCCGTTCGTTTCGAGGTGAGTAGAGAAACCTTCTTGACCGCATACGTGCCGACCAGGTCCCGGATGTTTGGTTTGGAATAGACCGGATCGCCCTGCGACAAGCTACATGCTTGGAGCAGGAACGCCGCGACGATCAGAAGGACTATTCTCATCTTATGCCGAACGTCAGAGGCCTGCCAGGAGGTCGGCGGGCGCGACTCGTGCGCACGCACGAGGCGTGACCGACGGCCGAATTGGCAGCGACGACTGGTTGGCCAAGACTTTCATTTTCTTCCGAATCGGACCGGCATCGGTCCAAACCAGATCCATGTCTTCTTTTCTGGAAATCGCGTGCGCAAGAATGATTGAAATGCCTTCCAATCTTCAGCGCGGAAACAGACAGGGACAATCTGGTAAGACTGCGTACCCTCAAGCTTGAGGAGAAACGTCCCATACCGACGACCCCAAGGACTGTAGGCTTCTAGCTGTCGCCAAGAATACTCGCCGGACTTCGGAAAAAAGACCCGCATACTGATCTTCTCCTCGTCCCAAGTGATCTCTCGTGGAGTAAACATCGCGCAGGTAGCAACGCCGAGGAAAACGCTGCCAATAACTGCGGTCTGAAGAACTTCCTCCCAACGGACATGCTTTCCTTGGAGGAGTGGAATCGCTCCGGACATGACCGCAATTAGCCCTAAAAACCATAGGGCACTTACGGTGAAGCCACGGAGGTAATTTGGTTTCAGAGTCATTTTATGGCCAACGTCAAAGACCTGCGGCGCCGGGTGGCGGCGCAACGGGTGCGTCAGCAGCCGGCGTGACGCTGCCCGGCGTTCGCAGCGGCGACTGGTTCGCCTCCGTTTTGAACTCGGTGGCAGGATAAAGCATGTCGCTCGTCGGCAACACCGATGGAATCTCTTGGCCATCGACGCTCCAGACT
>DASRKV010000141.1:0-3708 GCA_035648795.1 Opitutaceae bacterium | reverse complement strand
GGAGTGAATATCTTCCCGTCGCAGATCGAAACCGCGCTGCTCAAGACCGAGGCCAGCCTCCCGCACTATCAGATCGTGCTGACGCGAAAGTCGGGCCTGGACCGGATGGAAGTCCGAGTCGAGGTCACCGGGGAGATGTTGCGCGACCGCCTGAGCGAGATGGAGGGATTGCAGCGGCGCTTTGCGCACGGCATCGAGCAGATTACCAGCCTGCACACCGACGTGATCCTCGTGCAGCCCGGCACCATCCCGCGAAGCGAGGGCAAAGCCAAACGGGTTTTGGACCAACGCAACGAACCAGCCTGAACCGGCGCTGCGCTGGCCTTTCTACTCACTTCTCGCTACCCGCTACTCGCTACTGCCCCCGCCCATGAAAATCCGCCAGATCTCTGTATTTCTTGAGAACCGCCCCGGACGCCTGTCGGCGCTGTGCCGCATCCTCGCCGAGGCGGGCGTGAATCTCAGCACCCTGACGTTGGCCGAGACCGGCGAGTTCGGCCTGCTCCGGCTCATCACCCCGGATCCGGACAAGGCGAAGCAGGTGATCGAGAAGGCCGGCTACGCCACCACGGCGACGGAGGTGGTGGCGCTGCAGGTGCCGGACCGGCCGGGCGGGCTGGCCTCGGTGCTGCAGGTGCTGGAGACGCACCGCCTCTCGGTGGAGTACATGTACGCGTTCGCCATGCGGGCGGGCGGCGACGCCGTCATGGTCTTCCGCTTCGACGACATGGACCGCGCGCTCGCGGTGCTGCAGGCCGCCGGCGTCAGCGTCTCCAATCCGGTGGATCTGTTCGGCAGCTGAAGGTAAACAATCGGGCGGCGGATATTGTGCTTGCCTAGGTGTGTAGTAAAACCTACACACCAAAGCATGGGCGAGTCGTTTTCCGACTACGTGCGCTCGGTGCGCCAGAAGAAGGCAGAGGTTGATCCGGCCTTCTCTCTCCGCCGCATCGCGGGACAGGTAGACCTCGAACCGTCCTATCTTAGCAAGATCGAGCGCGGTTTGGAGGCGCCGCCGGGCGAAGAGAAGATCAAACGGCTCGCCGCTGCGCTCGGCGAGGATCCTGATGTGCTGCTCGCGCTTGCCGGCAAGGTCTCCAGCGAACTGCAGACGATCATCTGCAAGCGCCCGGCGCTTTTCGCGGAGCTTCTCCGCACCTTTCGCCACCTGCCCAACCACGCTGTCGCCCGCGTCGTCCGTGAAGTGCGCGACGGCGACTGGTGATTTCCCTCTCATCCCTCATTCGCGTCGCACTTCTTAAATACTCAATCGTTGAGCGAAATTACTCAGTCGTTGAGTATGAAGGTAACCGGGCGACATTCGTTCCATAAATCGCGGCTGCCGTCAGGGTCGCGGCTTGACTCGCTCTTAATGTTAGACAAGTTGTTAGACATGAAGACCGCCACCATCAGGGAAGTGCAGCACAAGCTCAGTCGCGTGCTGGCCCGCGTCAAACGTGGCGAGGAGATCACAATCACCAAGCGCGGCAAGGCGGTTGCCCGGCTGATCCCATCTGCCTCTGCGGAGGAAAGAGGCAAGGGTGAATGGCCGGATTTTGGAGGACGGATGAAGCGCCTGTTTCCCGATGGTCCGCCCCCAGGCAAACCCACCAGCGAAGTCGTCAGGGAACTGCGCGAGGAACAATCCTGATGATCTATGTCGATTCAAGCCTGGTGGTTAAGCTTTACGTGCCGGAGAAGAACTCGCCAGCCGTTGTCAGTTTTGTCGAATCTCGGAAGGAGCCGCTGGTTTTTACCCGGCATTTGTCACTGGAGGTTCAGACGGCGATCCGCCGGCGGGTTTTCGACAGAACACTGCCGGCCGACAAGGCCAAGCAAGCGATCTTCCATTTCAACCGTGATGTGGGATTAAGTTACGTTTTCAATACGCCCGATCTGGATATGCATCGGGTCTATGGCCGGGCTTTGGGAATCTCTCGCGAATGGGCGGATTCGCTCGGTGTGCGCACGCTGGATATTCTGCACGTGGCGTCGGCATTGGAGCTGCGCCTGAGTGAATTTGCGACGGGAGATGAACGACAGGCGCAGTTGGCCGAGAAATGCGGCCTCACAATAACGAGGCTGTAATCTTGGGCTCCTACCGCGTGTCCAGCCAGGCCCGGCCGAGGCCGACGAGCAACCCGAAGAGATGGCCCTCCCACGAGGTGCCGTCGCGGACGGGTCTGATGCCGGCGAGCATGCCGCCATAGAACACCAGGACGCCGCCGGCCACCAGGAGGTCGGACGTAGTCCGCGTGAACCAGGCGATCGCGAGCAGGTAGCCCAGAAAGCCGAAGATGACGCCGCTCATCCCGATGTGCGCGGCGTTGCGCCCGAACAGCCAGAGCAGCGCGCCCTCGGCGAGGGCGATCGTCGCGGCCACCTCGATGAATCCCGCCTCGTTGCGGCGCAGCACGAGCGCGCCGAGAACGATGAACGGCGGCAGATTGGCGGCGAAGTGCGCGACGTTGGCGTGAACGAACGGCGCGGTGATGATCCCGACCAGCCCCGACGCCCGGCGCGGAACCACACCGAGCCGCGCCGTCCACCGGCTGGAGAGGAAGGGGAGGATCGTGCCGATCACCATCGCGGCCGCCGGCCAGGCAAGATAGCACCACGGCGCCTCGAAGTAGAGTCGGTGGAGAAACGGGAGAACCTTATCCATGGGCGAGGGCAGAAGTCAGAGGTCAGCGGACAGAAGTCAGGCGTGAGAGGACAGATGTGAGAAGTCAGAAGATGTAAGGCGGAGGACAGAAGCCGGAAGTCAGAGATCAGAGGGCAGCGGGGAAGCCGGCGAGCAGGAAGCAGACATGGGAACTTGGTACTTGGTCCCTGGCACTTGCTACTTGGTCCTTGATCTAGCGGGGCCGGCGAGGACCGGCAAGCGGCGATGCAGTCCGCCTTTGCCAAAAGCACGACATTCTGGCTTCTTGCCGGCATGCGGATTGCCGTTCTTGCCGACACGCATGATCGTTGCCCCGCCGGACTGCCAGAGCGGCTGCGCGGCGCCGATGAGATCTGGCATCTGGGCGACGTGTGCGATCCGGCGACGCTGGTCGAGATTGAGCGACTCGGACCGCCGCTGCGGGTGGTGCTCGGCAACTGTGATTGGAATCCCGCCTGGCCGCGCGAACTCCGGCTCGAACGCGCCGGGGTGCGGTTCGTCCTGGTCCATATTCCGCCGGCGAAACCCCCGCGCGACGCCGACATCGTGTTGCACGGTCACACTCACATGCCACGCGACGAAACCGACGGGCGCGGCGTGCGCTGGCTGAATCCCGGCTGCCTCTCGCGACCCCGCGGCGGCCTGCCGCCGAGTTTTGCGTGGCTTGAGCTCACACTGGGCCGGCTCGACTGGTGCATTGAGAAGCTCTAAATCGGCATGATGCAGATCAGAAGAATCTGCCGGGTCATTCGACCGGACACGGTTCCGTTGTCATGAAGAAACAGCTCCCCAATCAGCTCAGCTTCATCCGCCTCGGATCGGCGCCGGTGCTGGTGGCCGTCGCGTGGCTGACCGGCTCACGCGCCGCGTTTCTGATCGTGCTGGGGATCGCGCTGCTGACAGATGCGTTCGACGGATATCTGGCCCGCCGGTGGGGCGCGGAGTCGGATCTTGGCCGCCGGCTCGACAGTTGGGGCGACTATGTCGTGACCTCCGCGGCGGTGGTGGGAATCTGGCGGTTGTGGCCGGCGGTCATGCGGGAG
>DASRKV010000140.1:0-15645 GCA_035648795.1 Opitutaceae bacterium | reverse complement strand
GGCTTCACCCACCTAGGATTGAGCGTCATCCTCCAGCCCGAAGACGGCTTTCACGTAGTTGTCCACGCTAAAGGGTTGCAGATCCTCCGCCTGCTCGCCAAGTCCCACGAAATAGATGGGCAGCTTGAGTTCGCGCCAGATGCCCACGATGGCGCCGCCCCGGGAAGTCCCGTCCAGCTTCGTGACCACCAGACCCGTCAGGCCGAATCTCTGGTGGAACACCTTGGCTTGTTCGATCGAATTGGAGCCAAGCGAACCATCGATCACCAGCCAGGAATGTTGCGGCGCCGCCGGGTCGTGTTTCTGCAACACGCGACGGATCTTCGCCAGTTCTTCCATGAGGTTGCTTTTGGTGTGCAGACGCCCGGCGGTATCGATGACCAGGAAATCGCGGCCGCGCGCTTTCGCCGCCTGCCAGGCGTCAAAGGCCACCGCGGCGGCGTCGGCCCCCGTCTGACTGGCGATCAGTTCGAGGCCGAGGCGGTCGGTCCACGTGCGCAATTGTTCGATCGCCGCGGCGCGAAAGGTGTCGCACGCCGCGACCGTCACCGACCGGCCGTCCTCCTTCAGCATCCAGGCGAGCTTGGCCGCAGTGGTGGTCTTGCCGGAGCCGTTCACCCCGATCAGGCAGATGACCTCCGGGTTGGCCGATCCGTCCCGGCGGGCCGCCCCCGCGAAACGGCCCTCGCTCCCGGCCAGCACGCGGCGGAGGACGGCGGCGCCGATCGCCGCGGCATCCTGGCCGCGCAATTCCCGCTCCTGCTGATGGGCGCGCTTGATCTCCGCGAGGATTTCGGTGGTCGTGGCCACGCCGAAGTCGGCCGTGTAGAGCGCTTCTTCCAGTTCGTCGAGCGAAGCGGCGTCGATCTTGCGACCGCCGAAAAGCGCATGCGTCTTCTGCGTGATGACCGCGACGGTCTTCGCCAAGCCGCCTTTGAATTTGCGAAAGAGGGAAAACATTCAGCAGTCAGGAAGAATCAACGTGGAACTCAGGAAATCAGGAAGGAAGCAAGTCTGGGCCAATGCAATTGACTTGGAGATCTCATCATAGGTGGCTGCGAGCGCCAGCGAGTGGAATCATCCCTGCCACTCGCTGGCGCTTGCGGCCACGAATCCGGACCACCGTGTCACAAGTTCTGTGTCGGACGACTGGAGTAGTCGTGTGCATTACACTCGACGGCGCCACCATACTCGGAGCCAATCCGCTGGATCATGGGCGACATGGCACCGAAATTCCCGCTTCCCTGAGTTCCACATTTGTCATTCCGTCGCCTTGCGCGCGTCGCGCCCCAGGTCGCCCTTCAGCCGGTCGAGGATGCCGTTGATGAAGCGCTTGGCGTCGGCGTTGGAAAACTGCTTGGACAGGTCGATGGCCTCGTTGATCGAGACGATCGGCGGGATATCCTTCCGATAAAGCATTTCAAAGATCGCCAGGCGCAGGATGGCGAGGTCGATCTTGGCGATGCGGTCGAACTCCCAGTTCTGCGCGAGGCTCCGGATCTTGCCGTCGATCTCGTCCCCATGTTCGATGACGCCGTGGATCAGCTCCTCGCCGAAGGCGTAGTGATCGCGCGGATGGTCGCAGCCATCGAAGAACACCCGCAGATCCTCCCCCAGGTCGGCCGGCGTATTGAGACTCCAGGCGTAGAGATATTGCAGAGCGGCCACCCGGCCGTCGCGTCGCTGGGCAAACTGGTCTTTGCTCATTGGGAAAGCTTTCGTCGGAGCGCGGCCATTTCGAGCGCGGCCTGCGCAAATTCCGCGCCTTTCCGGATCCGGCCGCCGCAGCGGGCCGCCGCCTGGCGCCCATTTTCCGCCACAATGACGCCGTTGATGACGGGAATCCGCGTGGCCAGCGCCACTTGCAGCAATCCCTGGCAGGCAGCCTCAGCCACCAGTTCATAGTGCCGGGTTTCGCCGCGAACAACGACCCCAAGGGCGAGACAAACATCGGGACGATGCCGCCGGCAGAACCATTGCACGGCAACCGGGAGTTCGTGCGAACCGGGGACGCGCACCACCACGATCCGCCGCTCGCGCACCCCCGCGGCGCGCAGGTGCTCCTGAACCTGGCTCAGCAGCGCCTCGACATACTGCGGATTGAAACGCGCCGCCACGACGCCGACCGTGAAGGCGGCGCCATCGATCTTCGAGGCGTTGGGCGCATGCTGGCTCATGATGAAGGCGCACACCGCAAACCCGAATGCAGATCGCTGCAAAACAAAAAACCCATGGCGGCTCGATTCTTTCCAGCGGCTGGGGGGACGCGAAGTCCGACCAGCTGCTACAGCGGCACCTGTTCGACGATCTCCAAACCGTAACCGTCGAGACCCACGATCTTCCGGGTGCTGTTGGAGAGCAGACGGATCCGGCTCAAACCCAGGATGCGCAGGATCTGGGCGCCCGTCCCGTAATCGCGAAGGCTCATGGGCGAAATGGTCTCATTGGGCCCGGCCTTCAGGCGCTGGAGCAGCACCTCGCCCGCATTCGCCGGTTCCATGTACACGAGCGCGCCCCGTCCGGCACGGGCGATGGCCTCGAGCGAAGCCGCGAGCGCCCGGCTGCTGCCGAGGCCCTTGGCGCGGAACACATCGCTGAGCAGGTTCTCGCTGTGCACGCGGACCAGCGTCGGCGTGGAGTCCAGCGTTCCCAACGTCAGCGCCAGATGCTGCCGTTCATCGAGCGTGCTGCGGAAGACATGCAGCTCGAAATCGCCAAATTCCGTCGGAAATGGCTTGCGGCAGACGCGCTCGACCAACTGGTCGCGTTTGACCCGGTGCTCGATCAACTGGGCGATCGAAATCAGCCGCAGGCCAAACTTCTGCTTGAACTCCCTGAGCTCGGGCATCCGCTGCACCGTGCCATCGTCGTTCACCAGCTCGCAGAGCACGCCGGCGGGAGCCAGTCCGGCCAGCGTAGCGAGGTCGACCGCCGCCTCCGTGTGCCCCGCCCGTTCCAGCACGCCGCCGGGCCGGGCCCGGAGCGGAAAAACATGCCCCGGCTGCACCAATTGTTCCGGCCGGGCCCGCGGGTCCGCCAGTATGCGGATGGTTTGCGCGCGGTCCTGGGCGCTGATGCCCGTCGTGATGCCCTCCGCGGCGTCGACGCTGACGGTGAAGTCCGTGCGCCGCGACTCGCGGTTCTGGCCCACCATCGGGCCGAGTCCGAGGCGTTTCAACTGGGGTTCGACGGTCGGCACACAAATGATGCCGCTGCAATAACGGACCATCATGCCGATCGACTGGGGGGTGACCTTGGCGGCCGCCATGATCAGATCGCCCTCGTTTTCGCGATCCTCGTCGTCCGTCACGATCACCAGCCGGCCGGCGGCGATTTCCTGGAGGGCGGACTCGACGGAATCGAACGGTGGAGTTGATGGCGCGATAGACACAGGGGAACCGGAACAATCCGGGCTGAAAACGGCCCATGGTCTGCGAAGTTCGCCGGCTGTCAACGCCGGCAGCATGGGCTTGAGTTCCCGGCTGCTCTCCGGCGAGAGTGCCGGTGCACCATGCGTTTCCGCGTCACGCATCTGACCCGCTACGAGTACGCCAGTCCGGCCTCCGAATCATTCATGGAGGTGCGGTTGACGCCGCGCGCCGACGACGGCCAGCGCCTGCTCCGGCACACGCTGGAGACCTTCCCCGCCGCTCGCCTGCACATGTACACGGATTACTTCGGCAACACGGTCGAGCCGTTCTCCATCATCCGCCGCCGCGCCTCTCGGTTCCAGCCTGCTGGCCCTCAATTCCTGGATTCACGAGGAGTTCGCGTACCGGCCGGGCAGCACGCAGATCGATACACCGGTCGCCGAGGTGTTCCGGACAAGGACCGGCGTCTGCCAGGATTTTGCCCAGGTGATGCTCCCGGTCCTGCGTTCCGCCGACATCCCGGCCCGCTACGTGACCGGTTATATCGAAACCGATCCATCGGCTCCCGCGGGGGGCGCCGCTGATCGCGCGCCGCGCCGGCTGGTCGGCGCAAGCGAAAGCCACGCCTGGGTCGAGGCGTTTCTGCCCGGCGGGTTCTGGCTGCCGCTCGATCCCACCAACAACTGCCTCGCCGGCGAATGCCACGTCAAAGTGAGCGTGGGGCGCGACTACCACGACAACACGCCGACGCGCGGCGTATTCAAAGGCACGCACACGCGGCCGCTCTCGGTCGTGGTGGTCATGCGGCACCTCGACTGATCCTTACGGAATAAAGTGACGTTCGTGGAGCGCGTTGTCACCAACGCGCCTAAGGCGGACTCATGCAGTCGCGGCGATTCTCACTCGCAGTTCCGCGGGCTGTCCGGTGCCTCGTTGTAGGGCGGGGTCGCCGGACCCCGCCTCGTTCGGTGACGTGCCAGCAGGCTCCTCCACGATTCACCGAACGGTCGCGGCTATTGATGATAGTCCAGCACGTAACTCTCCGGCGGCACCGTGCTGCCCTCGACGATCAAGGTGAGATATAATTTGAAGAGATAAGGCGGTCGGACGAACTTGGCCGAAGTCAATGCCATGCCGTCGGCGGTGGGAATCAGCACCGCGCGTTCGTCGTATACCGAATAGTGCACCAGCCACCGGGCGGTGGCACGAGTGACGTCAGCGGGGACCGGGTGCTTCTTCTGGTCGTAGAACGCCAGCTTGAAATTGCTGTTTTCGAGCGTGAGACCGAGAAAGCCGCCTTTCGCCCGCGGAATGACCATGCCGGCGATCTTCGGCTCCTCCGTCGCAGGCGCGCCCGGTGCGACCTTGTCGGCGTTCGCCAGCGGGGTTGCCCCGGGACCAAGATTTTCCGCCAGCAGCGGAACGGCCGTGCCGAGCAATGCCGCGACCAGCACCGTCCGCATCAACGAGGTATTTGGATTCATGGCAAAACGGTTTCTCCACAGCTTAACGGCCCGCCCGCCGTCCGCAAGCCGCATTCCCCCGACAACCTCGCGGTTTACGTTGATTTCGCGCCGGCTGAGCGGAGAGGCCACGCTCGTCGAAGCCTTATAAGCCGGAACCATTCATTTGACCAAGGTGGAATCCGCCGTCCCGGCGGGTTCTTCGATGGCGAAATTCAAAGCCCGCCAGGGACGGCGGGCTCCACCGTTTGGCGCCACGCTTCTCCAGGAAAAACGTGGTCCGGCTGCACCGTCCTGTCCAAGGAGCATTGAAACAATCCCGGCCGGCCGGTCAGGTGGCGGGGCGCTTTCCGGATTGCAGCGCGGCCTTGAGCTGCCGCCAGCGCGCGAGACGTTCGGCGATCGCGGCTTCTGCTCCCACCGACTTCGGCGAGTAGAGCGCGAGCGGCTTCGACAGATAATCCTGGCCGGAGATCGCCTCCGGAAATTCGTGGCTGTAGAAGTAGCCCTGGCCGTGACCCATCCGCTTCGACGCCTGGCCGCCTTTGTCCCGCAATTGCACCGGCACCGGCTGGACCGGCTGATCCGCCAGGGCCGCCTTCGCCGCCCCCAGCGCCTCGGTCGCCGAGTTGCTCTTCGGCGCGGTGGCGATGTAGAGCGTGGCGTGCGCCAGCGTCAGCTCGGCCTCGGGCAGGCCGATGAAATCCACGGCGTGATGCGCCGCCACGGCCACCAGGAGCGCCTGCGGGTCCGCCAGCCCGATGTCCTCCGACGCGAGGATGACGAGGCGGCGGGCGATGAATCGCGGGTCCTCGCCTCCGGCCAGCATCTTGGCCAGCCAGTACATGGCCGCATCGGGATCGCAACCACGGCAGCTCTTGATGAACGCGGAGATCGTGTCGTAGTGCTCGTCTTCGTCCGCATCGTACCGGATGCGCCGTTCGCGCGCGAAGGTCTCCAGCTCCGCGGGCGTGATCGCCGCCCGCTCGGGCAGGCTGAGCACCATGACTTCGAGGGCGTTGAGCGCGCGGCGCAAGTCCCCGTCACACAGCTTCGCCAGGTCCAGCAACACCCGGTCGGCGGCCGTGCAGCCGCGGGCTCCCAGGCCGCGCTCCACATCGGTCAGGGCGCGTTTCAGCACGGCCACCATGTCCTCGGGCGAAAGCGGATCGAGGCGGAAAAGGTGGCTGCGGCTGAGGAGCGGCGGATTGACATAGAACCCCGGATTGTGGGTCGTGGCGCCGATCAGGCGGACGCTGCCTTCCTCCACGTCCGGCAGCAGCAGGTCCTGCTGGGATTTGTTGAACCGATGCAGCTCGTCAATGAAGAGGATCGTGCCGGATTCGGGCCGGCGGCGCGCCACGGCGAGGATATCCCGCAGCTCGGCGACATTGGACATGACGGCGTTGACGCGCACAAAACGGCTCTTCGTCTCCCGGGCGATCACTTCGGCGAGCGAGGTCTTGCCGCTGCCGGGGGGGCCGTAGAAGATCAGACTGCCAAAGCGGTTGCCCGCCACCAGGCGCACCAGCAAACTTCCCGGACGGAGGATGTGTTCCTGCCCCACCATTTCGGCCAGCGAGCGCGGGCGCATCCGCGCGGCGAGCGGTTGCACTCTCTCCGGCAGGACGCCGCCCGCGGAGAACGCGCGACCGGGCTCCGGTTGCGCCGGCTGGTCCTCCGCAAAAAGGTCGCTTTGGCCGCTTTCGCTCATCGCCGGCTTACTTTGCAGGAAATCGCCTGCTTGGAAAGGCTAAGCCGTATCTAGGCAATGAACCTCGCCCTCGCTCGTAGACAAGAACGCCGTCAGGTGATCGGTGTAGGAGCCTGCTTGCAGACGATTCTCACCTCGGAATCGCGAGCCCCTCGACCGGCTCGGGGCCCTGACCCGTTCGACGGTGCTCAGGGTCATCCTGAGCCGGGACGACGCAGTCGGCTGTAGGGCGGGATCGCCGGATCCCGCCGTTTCACCGAGGGAGGCGGGGTACGGCGACCCCGCCCTACAAGGCCGCACCGGACTTTCCTTGGCACTGCGGTCGGCGCGCACCTGATTTCCTGATTTCCCCATATCGTCCACTCGCTGGCGCTCGCGGCTACGCCCCAGAATATTTTTTGGTCCCGCGCCAAACACGGCGGCGCCGTTCGGCGACCGCACCCTCCAACATCGGAGATTGCGATCATGTAGGGCGGGGTCACCGAACCCCGCCGCGCCGGGCGGAGAGAATAAGTTCGATTATTGAAATTTGACCGGTAGGAGACGTCACCATGACTTCCGTGGAGCTTCCTGTCGCCCTGACCATCGCCGGTTCGGACAGCGGAGCGGGCGCCGGCATCCAGGCGGATCTGCTGACCTTTGCCGCCCACGGGGTTTTCGGCACCACCGCCATCACCTGCCTGACAGCGCAGAATCCCGACGGAGTCACCGCCATCGAAACCCTGCCGGCCTCGTTCGTGCTGGAGCAAATTCTCCAGGTCCATCGCCATTTCAAACTTCGCGCGCTGAAGACCGGCATGCTCCATTCCCCGGCCATCGTGACTGCCGTGGCGGACTTCTTGCGCGCCGAGCCCGGGATCCCGGCCGTCATCGATCCCGTGATGGTGGCGACGAGCGGGGCGGTGTTGCTCGAACCGGAAGCCCTGGCGGCCATGCGGGAGCAGCTCCTGCCCCGGGCGATTCTCGTCACGCCCAACCTTGACGAGGTCGCAGTCCTGCTGGGCGAGAAACCGGCCGCCGCCGCCGCCATGGTCGCGGCGGCCCGCAAGCTGGCGCAATCCTATGGCGTCGCCTTCCTCGTCAAGGGCGGTCACTTGTCCGGCGACGAGCTTGTCGATGTCCTGGCCCAACCTGGAGGGGACGCCAGAACCTACGCCTCGCGCCGCATCCAGGGCGTCGATACGCACGGGAGCGGCTGCACGTTGTCAGCGGCGATTGCCGCCAATCTCGCTCGGGGATCAAGGCTGGACGACGCCGTGGAGGCAGCGCGCGCCTACCTGCTGCGCGGACTGGAGCACAGCCTCCTGGTCGGCCGGCGACGGTTCATCAATCACCGCCCATGAACCATGAGTCTCGGCGGCCTTGGCCATCGCGCGCCCCTGCTATGGTTGTTGCTGCCGTTCATGGCCGGGCTGGCGGCCGGCCGGCTGGTTGACCTGCCGGCGCCGCCGCTTCTGGGGGCGGCAGGGATCGCCGTCTTCTTCGCGCTCCTTTTCTCCTCGTGGAAAAGCGTGGCCGCCCGCCGTGCCTGGTCGCTTGCCCTGGGCGTCGCCATGGCCCTGGCGGCCGCCGCCTATTTTCAACTTCGGCTCAATCGTCCCCTCGAATGGAGTGACCTGCCGCCGCGCGAGGCCCGGCTCACCCTGCTGGTCACGCAAGTGTTTTCCTCCTCCAAGGGGCAGAACCGGATCAATGGTCTCGCGGTGGTCGCGGACGCGGCCACGCACCTGCGCGGGCTGGTGAACCAGCGACTTTATTTCTCTCTCACGCTCCCGCCCGGGGCCGTCCCGCCGTTGCGCTCCGCGAAAATCGTGGCGGTGGGGGTGGTCGAGCTGATGCCGCGACATCCCGCCGAGGGTGGTTTCGCCGGGTACCTGGCCGATGCCGGGGTGAATTTCAAATTCGGCCGCGGACGATGGCTCGGCGAAGCAGCTCCACCGTCCCGCTACCAGCGTTTCTGTCATCTGGCGGAGCAGCGATTCGAATGCCTCCTTGGCGCCGGCCTCTCCGACCAGCCCGCCCTCGCGGCGATCTATCGCGCCATGATGCTGGGGCAGAAGCAGGAGATGAGCGCGGAACAGCAGGCCCTTTTCCTGCACAGCGGCACGATGCACCTCTTCGCCATCAGCGGCCTGAACATCACCGCCATCGCGCTCAGCGTGCAGATCCTCCTGGCGCTGCTGCGCGTCCCGCGGTTGGCGGCAGCCGCGGCCGGCCTGGTCACCCTCTGGCTCTACGTCGACATCACGGGGACGAGCCCCTCGGCGGTGCGCGCCTTTGTGATGAGCGCCCTCTTTGTCGTTTCCTTCTCGCTGCGGCGCCCGGCGAATCCGCTCGCGACGCTGACGACCTCCGCCCTGCTCATCCTCCTGCTCGATCCGATGCAGCTCTTCGGCGCAAGTTTCCAGATGTCCTATGGAATCGTCGCCGTCCTGTTGCTGCTGGGCGGGCCGCTGGCCGAGACCCTGCTCGCGCGGTGGCCCTTGTTCACGGCGTTGCCGGAATCGACCTGGCGGTGGTACCACCGGTGGACCAACGGAGCGTGGCGGGGCTTGCTCGGAGCGCTCGGGATCGGTCTGGCCTCCTCGCTCGTCAGCACGATCTCGGGCATCCAGTTCTTCGGGCTGTTCACTCCCGGATCGCTGGTCGTCAACCTCGCGTTGATTCCGATCTCGACGTTCGTCATCGGCGCCGGATTCATCTCCCTCCTTTGCGGATTCGTCGGCTTTTTGCCGGGCAGCGTGCTGTTCAACCATGCGGGAATTCTCCTGCTCTGGTTCATGGACCGGCTGCTGCGGACCGCGATGACGGTGCCCGGCGTCTACGAGGCCGCCCGGTTTCGCGCCGCCTGGATGGGTCCGGCCTTTCTTGCCGCCTTGCTGGCCGCCTGCCTGGCCGGATACGCCTGGCACTGGCGGCGGGAACGGGGCGGCTTTTGGACACCCTTCGCTCTCACGGCCTGCTTGATCGCGCTGGGCGTAAGATTGGGAGCCTGAATACGCGCGAGGAGCGAGAAAGAGTAAGAGCACGATTACGAGAACGAATCAGCCCTTGCGCCTCGCCCGGGAGTTGCAACTGTTCCGGGACCCGTTCTTCTTTCCACCATGAAAAGCGCCTACGAACTTGCCATGGAACGTCTGCAGGCGTCCGACCCGGACGCGACCAAACCGCTCACGTCCGAGCAGAAGGCGACGCTGGCCGAGATCGACCGCCGTTACCAAGGCAAGATCGCCGAGCGGGAGATTTTCCTGAAGCAGCAACTCGACGCGATGCTGGCGGCGAGCAAGTGGGACGAGGCCGACAAGATCAAGAAACAGCTCGCGAACGAAAAGGCGCGTCTCGAAGAGGAAAAGGAAGAGGAAAAACAAAAGACGCGCTCAGGATTTGGCGGTGCCAAATCCTAGGCGAACTCGAAGTCGCCCAGGAGCACGCAATGGTCGGAGGCGTCAGTCGGCTTCACCGCATGACTGACGGCTCGCAGATGGTGGTTATAGAAGATGTGGTCGAGCACATATGGCCGCCGGCGCCAGGTGACCTCACTGGTTTGCATGGTCTCGTAGCCGACACGACCGAACTGCTCCACGAGCGACCCGTGGTCCCTGACGTTAAAATCGCCGCCCAACACGGTGGGGCCCGTCGACGCGCGCAACTGGTCGGCAACGACCTGTCGTTGGACCATATAGGCGTCGCTGTCGTTATTGAGCATGAAGAAGGCCAGCAAATGCGTATTGAAGATCCGCAGCCGGCGACCCGCGATCGTCGTCATCGCCCCGACCAAAAGGCGGTCCGTGGGTGTTTTGCGTTCGCCCTGAAAGTCGAATTCCATGGCGGGCGACGGCAGGTCACGGCGAATCGTATCGGTCAGCGGCGTCTTGGACAGGATGGCCAGCCCGATGCCAAACGGCAGTTCGCGCGGATCTGCCTTGGGATAGGAGAAGAATGCATCGTAGGCCGGAAACGCGGCGCGCAAGCGCAGAAAGTTCGGCGGCGGATCCGGCTGCCAGCCGCCCGGGAGCGCCCGCTCGACTTCCTGCAACAGGACGATGTCGGCATCGTGACGGCGGATCTCGGCGATCGTCAGATCGAGATTGACCGGCGCCGCGTCAGGGTCCGCCTCATCCCAGCTCTGCCCGAACTGGATGTTGAATTGCAGGACTCGGAACGCACACATGGACGTGAAGCACTACAACTCAAGAAAGGGCGGGACCAACAGAAATTTTCCGGTTTGAAAACAAGGCGCCACGGACAAAGAAACGACCCAGGAGGTCTCCGGCAAGATCATGACTGACAGCTTATTAGCATGCTCTCCCGCCATGATATGTTCGCAAGTCAATTCTCCACAAAACTTGGTGAAGAACCGGCTCTTTCATTCGGGCTCGGCCGTGCCCTCCGCCACCCACGGCTTGGCCTCCGGCACTTGCTTGAAAAATTCGCCGAGCGCCGCGCTCAGATGTTCGGCATAGCGGAAATGCGCCCCCATGCCCGTCCGGAGTTCCGCCTCGTAGATGAATTTGTCGGCATGAGTACTGTGCTCAAACGGCGTCTGGGCTCCCAGAAGAAGCGAATAGACGTAGGCCGGAGAACCGCGCTGCAGCAGCTCGCGCGTCAGGGCAAGCTGGTCGGCCAACAGCGCGGCGTGGGCCGCGGCCGGCACTTCGGGCGGAAGATAAAAGCCGGCCTGGATCAGCGGGCTGTGGCGATGGCCGGTCCGGTGGCGGTTGAGGTCGCGCAATTCCGCGATGGCGAGGTTATTCCAGGCAAAAGTCACCCGCATCCGACGGATCGCAGACCCGCACTGTCCGTAGCGGTTGGTCCGGTGGGACAGCGCCTCGGCGACCGGCTGGAGCTCAGGCAGCCAGGGCGGAGTTTCCCGGTCGACCTTGACCCAAACCGCGTCGGCCAGGGGTTCGGCTGACAGCCGGTCGAGCCCGAGCCGAACAGAAGCGGCCAGTTCCTGTTGCGCCTGTTCCTGGTAGGACGGTTCGGCGCCGCTGTGCCGCATGAGTCGCGGCGACAGCTTGGTCAATTCGTCGCGGATCGCCGCCGCCGCTGCGCGTGCCTCGGGATGGGGCAGCGAAGCGAGGTGCTTCACGGTCTGCGCCCACATCCGGGCCGTCTGCACGAGGGCCAGATTGGTGCGGGTCGCGAGCGGAATGAAGTAGCGGGCCCGGTCGAGAGCATAATTCTTCCGGATCCGCGCGACCACGGCCGGTCCCGCGCCCTTGGGAACGCGCACCCGCGCCGGGTTCGCAACGCCCAAGGAGTCGAGCCGCGCGTACTCGGCTTGGTAGGCGGCGAAAGCGCGCGCCATGGTTTCGCGCCAACGCCCCGCCAGATCGTCGGGAATCCCGAGCTCGGCGGCCGACGGCAGATTCGAGGCGTCCGTCGTAATATACCGCGTGCTCGATTCCTGTCCGTCCGCCATCGTCGAGATCTCGAACATCTTATAGGCCAGCCACATGGATACGTTGTCGACGGCAATCGCCAGGCCGCCCGTGAGGCCGCCGATCGAGGCGTGCCCGTAGTCGACAAACTTGAGGATGCGGTCGATCGATTCGTCCGGATGGGCGACGTCAACGCGCCCGATGATTTTCGCCAGACCCTCGTTGCTGCGCGAATAGCGCGCCAGCACCGAGGCGAGAAGCTCCGGAGTGACGCGAGGCAGTTCGGCGGCGGTCGGAGGCGGGACGACGGCGAGTCCAGTGACTTTCATTCGGGGGGGCTCTTACTTGAACCACAAACGCACAAAGGCACGAAGAAAAATCCGCCGTGGCGACTCCGCCAGGCCGGAACAATTCAGACAGACCCGCCGCTGCTTGCGTCCAAGAAAACCGCGCTGCCTTTGTAGCCGCGAGCGCGAGCGAGCGGATTTGGAGTCAGCCGTCCGCTCGCTGGCGTTCGCAGCTACACCCTCGGCAAGACTTCTTTCCGGCGGGAGCAAAACGCGCTTTGCCACGGGGACTGCATGGATGCGCCTCAGGCAAGCCTCCGGCCTCAGCGCGCGGCGAGCCAGGCGCCCAGCGGCCCCTGATAGAAGCCAAGCACAACCGAACCGGCGGCCAATAGGACCATCGTCGCGACGAGCGGGAGGCGGACGCGGGTGATCACCGGAAGGGGTGATGCGGAGGTCGCGAAATCCGTCGACCGCCGCGACGGGAAGAACGCCGCCCTGATCCAGCCGAAGTAGTAGTAGATCGAGATCACCACGCCGACGATCGCCGCGGTCAGCAGTCCGTACAGCCCGGCTTTGAAAGCGAAGATGAAAACCAGCAGCTTGCCCATGAAGCCGGCCAGCGGCGGGATTCCGGCCAGCGAGCCCAGGCCGATGGCAAGCACCATGCCGAGAAACGGCCGTTCCCGGGCCAGGTTCCCATAATGTTCCAGATCCTGGTCGGCGTCGTCGGTCCCGGAGACGTGGGCCATCACCGCGAACACCGCGAACGACGCCAGCAAGTACGCCAGAAGGTAGAAATACACGGCGCCCACGGCCAGCGGTTCGCGGTACGCGGCAATGACTCCGACCAACAGGTAACCGGCATGCGACACACCGGAAAGGCCCATCAAGCGCTTGACGTTGTGCTGGGTGAGCGCCGCGAGATTGCCAAAAAGGATGGTCGCCACCGCCATGACCGAGAGCACGGGGACCAGCACTGCCTGCAGCGGACGGAAGACATCCAGCGCGAGGATCAGCAGCACGGCAAATCCGGCCGCCTTGGAACCGACGGCGAGAAAAGCCGTCACGGGCGTGGGCGCACCCTGGTAAACGTCGGGAATCCAAATCTGGAAGGGCACCGCCCCGATCTTGAACGCGACGCCGGCCAGCACGAGCAGGGCGCCCGCGTTCGCCAGAAAATTGTCCGGATTGGCCGCGAGAAACGCGCGCAGGGCGCCGAAGTTCATGGCGTCGGCGGTGGCGCCGGGCAACGCGCGGTTGCCCGCCACTCCATAGAGCAGCACGATGCCGAAAAGCAGGACCGCCGAACTGAGCGCGCTCAGGATGAGGTACTTCAGACCGCCTTCGAGCGAGGCGGCGCTCGTCCGGAAATAGCTCACGAGAATGTAGAACCCGACCGTGACCGTCTCCAATGCGACAAAAAACATCACGAAATGATTGCTTTGTGCGAGGAGCATCAGCGCCGCCGTGATGACGATGACGAGGTGGTAGAACTCGGCCTTCGGCACCGGCTGGCGGTCAAGGGTGACCGTCGCCAGGAGGCAGACGAGAATCGCGGTCAGAAGGAAGAACACCCGCATGAATTGCCCGCCGTCGGAATGATGCAGCAGGTGGGCGAACGTGTCCTGGTTGAGAAACACGGTGTGAAAGTTGATGGCCAGGCCCAGGAGGATGATCGCGAGGCCGCTGATGGTGATGGCCGGGATGAGCGCCCGATAGGCCCGCGGCAGCATGAGTTCAAGCAGGAGCACCAGGAGCGCGAGGCCCGCCAGGAGCAACTCCGGCATAATGGCCGCCCACTGGTTGGAAGCGGCGATATCCTGCAGCGAAGAAAGCGTGTGAGCAACGGGCATGGGCGGATTACCTGGCGACGATCACCTGGGTGGGCTCGGATTCACTGCGGGAAAGCGCGGTCTGGAGCGCCTGATTGAGGGGATCCGAGAGCGAGCGCGGCCAGAAGCCGACCAGCAGAAGCGTCGCGAGCAGGATCAGGGCCGGCACGCGTTCGCCCCATCGCAGGTCGCCAGGCGGATGGGCCGCGGCGACTTTTGCGAACGCCGGCGTCGGCGGCCCGAAGAATACCGCCGCTGCGGCCCGCAAACCGTAGATCGCGGAAATCACGATGCCGGCCACTGCCGCCGCGGTCACCCACGGCGAGAAATTCCACAGCGCAACGAAGATGCCGAGTTCGCCCCAGAAATTCGCGAAGCCCGGCAGACCGATGCTGGCCAGCGTCGCGGCCGTGAACAACGCGGCGAGCACGGGCGCTTTTTGCGCGAGCCCGCCCATTTCGGCCAGATCGAACGTCTGCGTCCGATGGTGAATGCTGGTCGCCAGCAGAAACAGCAGTGCGACCGACAGGCCGTGGCCGACCATGAGCAGCACGACGCCTCCGGCCCCCAGCACGGACAGGGAGGCGAGGCCCAGAAAAGCGTAGCCCATGTGCATGACCGAGCTGTAGGCGACCATCTGCTTGAGGTCGCGCTGGGCCATCGTGACGAGGCCGATCACCAGCACATTGCCGAGCGCCAGCCATGCCAGGAGGCCGGTCCAGGTCGTGTGGAGGTCCGGGAGCCACGGCAGCGGAATGACGACCGCCGCCGTTCCCCCGGCCGGCAGCAGGGGCAACGCGATCTGGATGAGCCCATATAGACCAAACTTCTTGAGCACGCCGGCATGGAGCATTGCGGCGGAACTCGGCGCGGCACCGTACCCCAGCGGCGCCCAAGTGTGGAACGGCCACAACGAGACCAGGATACCGAAACCGAACATCAGCAGGCCAAAGATGTTCTTCTGCACACTCGTCGACATCGGCGACCCGGCGAGCACCGTGCGGAGGTTGATCAGGTCGAAGCTCTCCACGCCGCTCTTCTGGTAAATGGCGATCAAGCCGACCAGGGACAGCATGGCCCCGACGGTCAGGTAAATCGCCATCTTCATCGCGGCATAGCGATTCTCGCTCTCGCTGCGCGTCCCCCAAACACCGACCATGATGAAGGTCGGGATGAGGGCGACTTCATGGAAGAGGTAGAAGAAAAAGATGTCGATCGAAGCGAACGCGCCCATCAGGCCGCCTTGCATGACGAGCAGGAGCAGCAGGTAGATTCTCAGCCGTTCCGCGCCGGACTGGAGAGCGTAAAGGCCCGCGGCAAGACCCACGATGCCCGCGAGCACAAAAAGCGGAAGCGAGATGCCGTTGAGTCCGAGCGTCAGATGAATTCCCATCTTCTCCAGCCCGAGGGCGTGAAGGCTGTAGAACGCAAAGCCCAGGTGTCCCGCCGGGATGGCCGCATAAGCCGGAAACTGGCTCCACAACCACAGCGCAATGCCGGCGGGCACGGCGAAGGCCACCGCCGCCAGACTCCGGGTCAGCCGATCAGGCAGCCCGAGCGCAATCGCCAGGGCCGCGGCCAGCGGCGCCGC
>DASRKV010000139.1:0-5340 GCA_035648795.1 Opitutaceae bacterium | reverse complement strand
TTGCGCATTCTTAGACTCCTCCGTAACCCAAAATCACAAAAGTACTCCGCCATGAAATCAAGAATCATTGCCTTCGCCACCTTGCTGCTCGTGTCCTCGTTCTTTGCGCTGGACGCGAATGCGACCGTCCTGCGGGTGGTCGTCGTTCAGACGGACAACGCGGATGCCTATCTGCAGGAACTCGGCCGCGGCCAGGCGCTCATCAAGAAACTGGGCGGGTCGGCCATCCTCCGCGTCTGGCGGGCGCGCTTCGCCGGGTCGGATGCGGGTGCGATTGTGGTATCGCTCGAGTATCCCGACATGACCACCTTCGCGAACGACGAAAAAACGGTCACGGAGACCGCCGACTATCGAACGTGGCTCAAGGGCCTGGCCAAGCTGCGCAAAGTCGTTTCGGACAGCCTGTATGACGAATTGAAACCGTAGGCGCGGCCCGCCGGCAGTTTGTCGCGTCGACCGCCCGGGCGGCGGCGGCGGTAGGGTTATTTCAGCTCGATGCCCACCGGGCAGTGGTCGCTGCCCATGATCTCGGGTGAGATCCAGGCGCGTTTCAATCGCGGGCGCAGCGCGGACGAGATCACGAAGTAGTCGACGCGCCAGCCGATGTTCCGCGCGCGGCAGTTCATCATCTGGCTCCACCAAGTATAGTGCCCGGGTCCTTTTTCGAACTCACGGAAGGTGTCGAGATACCCGGCCGCCAGCAGCGCGCTGAAATTGCCCCGCTCCTCGTCGGTGAATCCGGCATTGTGCCGGTTGGTCTTGGGATTGGTCAAGTCGATCTCGGCATGGGCCACATTGAGGTCGCCGCAGAACACCACCGGTTTCCTCTGCTCGAGTTTCTTGAGATACTTCAGAAAGGCCGGATCCCAGGACGTCACGCGGTAATCCAGCCGGGGCAGACCGCGCTGCGAGTTTGGGGTATAGACATTGAGGAGCCACCAGTCGGGGAATTCCGCCGTGATGACGCGGCCCTCCATGTCGTGGTCCTTCACGCCGAGGCCGAACACCACGCTGAGCGGCGGGTGGCGGAAGATCATCGCCGTCCCGGCGTAACCTTTTTTCTGGGCTGGGTTCCACACGGCCCCGTAACCTTTGGGCCAGACGACGTGCTGGACGTCGCCGTCAGTGCATTTGATCTCCTGCAGGCAGAACACGTCGGCCTTCGCCGCCGTCACGACTTCGAGCAGACCCTTTTTCAGGACCGAGCGTACCCCGTTGACGTTCCAAGAGATGAGTTTCATGCGCCCCGTTAATATCAACTTTCTGTGTCATGGTTTCAACCTTGGGATTGCCTTGCCAGCGGGAAAAACTTCATTGGGACGCGCGCATGGCCGTTTTTCATCATCTTCCGCTTGGTCGCCGCATTCCTGACTGCCTCCATGCCGTCTCGTGCAGTCTGCCCACGATGCGGGATATGATCGGCTATGAGGAGAAGGACCCGGCGGTGGTTCGGCACATCGGCTCGGGGTATCCGCGGTTCGTGCTGCACCCTTGTCTGCGCCAGCTCACCGGGCACCTGGAGCGGCAACACGGCCTCGCCGGTCGGACGCTTTGGCTCACCGCCTCCGCCCGCAGCGCCGCTGAACTGGCGGCATACCTGGCCGGTGTCCCGGCGGGCCGGGGAGTCCAGATTCTACCGTTCGCCGACCAGGGGCTGCACGGCGCGATCCACCCCGAAGGTCCCGACCTGGCCGGAGAAGCGAAGACCCTGCTCCAGCACACCGGAATGTTCCTGAGCTCGCGGGAGGCCGAGGATGCCCTGGTCCGGCTCGGGGTCCTGCCCGCCGCCGCCGCCGAGTCGTTGTTCGCGGGTGATGCCACCGGCGAAATCAAACGCGTGCTGCGCCAGGCCTTGCCGGCGACCGGCGACGCCGATCTGTTCCCCGCCTGCAGCGGAATGAATGCCGTCTACGCGGCGTTTCGGGCAGTGAGCGAGCTGCAGGCCTCCCGGGGTCGCACCGTCTGGGTCCAGCTCGGTTGGCTCTACCGCGACACGATCGCCCTCCTCAAGCGGTTCACGGCCGACCCGGCGCGCGATTACGTTTACCTGCCCGATGTCGCCGATCGCGCCGCGCTCGAACGGCTCTTCGCGGAAAAAGGACCCCAAATCGCCGGCCTCTTCGCCGAGACCCCGACCAACCCGTTGATCCAGACCCCCAACGTGCCGGCGCTCGCCGCGCTGACCCGGCATCACGGCGCGAAACTCATCCTCGACCCGAGTATCGCGTCGCTCTTCTGCGTCGACGTGCTGGCCCATGCCGACCTCGTGGTGAACAGTCTGACGAAGTTTGCCGCGAGCGAAGGTGACGTCATCGCCGGTCTCGTCGCGGTCAACCCGGCCGCGCCCGACGCAGCGGCGCTGCGGCGGGGCGTCGCCCAACATTTGGAACCGGTGTATCCACGCGATCTGGCGCGGCTGGCCGCCGAGATTGGCGACTACGAGCGTCTCATGGCGCAACTGAACGCCGCCACGCCGCGGATCGTTGCCTGGCTCGAATCGCATCCCAAGATCAAGCGGGTGTATTGGCCACTGGCGGCGGACTCGCGTGCGAACTACCTAAAGATCGCCCGTTCCGCCGCGGCCGTTGGCGGCATGCTGAGCTTCACCCTGAAAACGCCACTCGCGCCGTTTTACGACGCGGTGCGCCTCCCGAAAGGGCCGAGCTTCGGCATGAAGAACTCGCTTGTCTCTCCGTTCATCTACATCGCGCACTATGAGCTGGTGAAGACCGCGGCCGGCCGCGCGGAGCTGGCCGCCAGCGGGATTGATCCGGAACTCCTGCGTCTCTCGATCGGCAGCGAGCCGGTTGACGAGATCATCGCCGCGCTCGCGGAGGCCTTGGGCTGACTCTTGCGGAATCGACTGACCTTGCCGGGACGGACCCCGGCGGAGCGCGTTGTCACTCCCTCGACGGGCTCGGGACCCTGAGCGAAGTCGAACGGGCAACGCGCGGGTCGCGTCATGCGGACAAGCCGCGCCACCTTCGCCTCCGTGACCCGGTTCGTTCGGCTCTTTACCGAAGGGGCAAATCGCATCCATGCTCAGCCTATGCCGGCTCCAATTTCCCCAATTCCCGGAGCGAGCTGCATGCTGGAGTTGAAAGTGATTCCCAACGCCCCGCGGGACGAGGTGGCCGGCTGGCTGGGGGAATGGCTGAAGATAAAGATCCAGGCGCCGGCCCTTGACGGCCGCGCCAACGACGCGCTCACCAGGTTTCTCGCCGGCCAGCTTGGTCTGCCGCGGCGGGCCGTCATCCTGGTGCGCGGCGAGAAGTCGCACCGCAAGGCCGTGCGCATCGACGGATTGACGCTCGCCGAGGTCCAGCGCCGGCTCGGCGGGTGACCCCCGCCGGTCTTCAATTTCGGATTTGTTCGGGGGGGACTCACGGCGTATCATTCGTTGATGCGCAACCTCTACGTTTTCGGGGCCCTGATTCTTTTTCTCCTGGTCATCGCGTTCGTCTCGCGTTCGGGAATTCTCAGCCGGAAGAATCCCGGCGAGCCGGCGAACAAGTACATGCGGGAAACGATGGACACGCCGCAGACGCCCCAGCTCAGCACGGAAGAGAGCGCGGTCCTCGCCGAGAAATACAACACCGCCACCGCCCGGCCCTCCGGTCTCCGCTTCCTGATCCGCACCCCCGGCACCGGCGAAGCCACCCCGCATTCCGGCCAGGAAGTTACGGTCCAGTATGAGGGTCGCTTCCTGCGCGACGGCCGGAAATTCGACAGCAGCTACGACCGGGGAAAGCCCTTCACCTTCATGGCCGGTGTCGGCCGGGTGATTCCCGGATGGGACGCGATGATCATCGAGATGAAACGCGGCGAGAAGCGTACGGTCATCATCCCCTGGTGGCTGGCCTACGGCACGCGCGGAGCGCCTCCCCTGATCCCGCCCAAGACGTCGCTGGTGTTCGAGATCGAACTGCTCGATTTCCATTAACCGAATCTTACGGAATGACGTGACGGTGGTGGTGCGCGTTGTCCCAACGCGCCCAAGGCGTCTTGAGGACAAGCCGCTCCACCTCTATCCGTCACAGTGTAGGAGCCTGTCTGCAGGCATTCTCCCCTCGGAATCGTGAGCATTCTGCAGGCTAGCAGAACGCGCCTATGATTTCCATAGTTACGGCTCAGGCGGGGCCGGGCGACCCCGCCCTACAATATCGCCCCGATTGCATGGATCCCGGCTAGTTGACGCTGATCTTGCGCGGTTTGACCGCCTCGGCCTTGGGCAGCGAGACGCGCAGCACGCCATCTTTCAGTTCGGCGTGGATCTTCTCCACCTCGACGGAATTGTCGTGCTGCAGCACAAGCTCGTAAGGAGCGTCGGCCGACTCGCGATAGAGGGCCGTCCAGCCAGCCGGCGCCTTCCACTCACGGCGGCCCTGAATGGTCAACTGGCCTTCCCCGACGGTGAATTCGAGACCCTCCCTGACGACACCCGGCAGGAAAACCTGCAGGCCCCAAGCCTCTTCAGTCTCTTTCACGTCGTAAAGCGGTCTTACCGTGGGTTCATTGCCGGCGATCCGACTCCCATTGCGGGGAGCCAGGGAACGGGTGAATATGGGAACAAGATTTTGAATTAGTGACATGACAAACCTCCTGGTTCGGTGATGGTGATTGGTTTCTGGGATCAAGCGTCCGGGTGCGGGGCGGTTATTTCACCGTGACTGCGACCTTCTTTGGCTTGGCTTCCTCCTGCTTCGGCAGAGTCACCGTCAGAACACCGTTCTCATACGCCGCGCCCACCTTGTCAGTTTGCACGTTCTCGGGAACGCTCACCGCGCGGCTGAAGGAGAAGGACTCCTCGCCCTGACCCTCGCCTGCCGGATTCTTGCGGCTGGCATTGATGGTCAGATAGCCGTCGACCATCTCGACCTTGACGTCCTCCCGATTCACGCCCGGGAGTTCGGCGCGGACATAAGTGTTATCCTTGTCTTCGTAGACGTCGACCGGGAAGTGGTTGTCAAACACCGGATCGACAAAGCCGGACAGCGTGGTGTCGAACAGGCGGTCGATCTCGCTTTCGAAACCGGACTATGGGCTGCGACCCAGGAAGCCGAATGAAGGCAGCAGGCCGGTGCTGCGCGGATTGGTGTAACGGATGAGACTACGCATTTTGGTTTTCCTCCTGATGAAGGGTTGATGTGATTGAGCGTTGTATGGTCACCCCTACAGCTAACCCGGTGCCGCAACGGTGGACGCGGTAAGTCTCACTGCCGCCGAAGGTTGTTTTCCCGAGACGCGGGCGCGGTGGGTCAGGCTAGCCCGCCCTGTGCCGCTTCGTTGGGAAAATCCGTCCCGCCGGTGGGCCCGCAGAAGACCGGGACACGTCCGCGC
>DASRKV010000138.1:0-2771 GCA_035648795.1 Opitutaceae bacterium | reverse complement strand
CATCCGTGTCGATTTCAATGTCCCGCAGGACAAGACCACCGGCGCCATCACCAATCCGCAGCGCATCGTGGCGGCCCTGCCGACCATCAAATATGCGCTCGATCACGGCGCGTCCGTGGTGCTCATGTCCCACCTCGGCCGGCCCGACGGCAAGGTGATCGAAAAGTACAGCCTCCAACCCGTCGCCGCGAAGTTGCAGGAGTTGCTCGGCCGTCCGGTCAAGTTCCTAACTGACTGCGTCGGCGCGGAAGTGGAACAAGCCTGCGCTTCGGGCGCGCTGAAGCCGGGGGACGTGGTGCTCCTCGAGAATCTCCGCTTCCACATCGAGGAGGAGGGGAAGATCAAGAACGAGGACGGCACCTCGGTGAAGGCGGATCCGAAGGCGGTCGAGGCTTTCCGCGCCAGCCTGTCGCGGCTGGGTGACGTCTATGTGAACGACGCTTTCGGCACGGCGCATCGGGCGCATTCGTCGATGGTGGGTATAAAGCTTCCGCAGAAAGTGGCCGGCTTCCTCATGGACGCGGAACTCAAGGCTTTCACCGCCGTGCTCGATCATCCCAAGCGCCCGCTTCTGGCGATCCTCGGCGGGGCGAAGATCGCGGACAAAATCCCGCTGATCAACAACCTCCTCGAAAAAGCCGACGAGATCATCATCGGCGGCGGGATGGCCTTCACCTTCAAGAAAGTCCTCGAGAACGTCGAGATCGGCAACAGCCTGTTCGATGCGGAAGGCGCGAAGATCGTCGCGGAACTCGCCGCCAAGGCGAAAATCAGGGGAGTGAACCTGACCTTGCCCGTTGACTATATCGCCGCCGACAAGTTTGCCGCGGATGCCGCCACGAAGCCCGTGGATGACAAGACCGGCATTCCGGCCGGCTGGATGGGACTCGACGTCGGCCCCAAATCCATCGCGATTTTTGCGGAGTCGATTCTGCGCTCCAGGACCATCGTCTGGAACGGTCCGCCAGGCGTCTTCGAATTTCCCGCGTTTGCCGCCGGCACGAAGGCCATGGCCGACGCCATCGCTCAAGCCACCGCGACGGGAGCCACCACCGTGATCGGCGGCGGCGACACGGCGACCGCGGCCAAGAAATTCAAGGTCGAGACGAAGGTCACGCATTGCTCCACCGGGGGCGGCGCCAGCCTCGAATTTCTCGAGGGCAAGGTGCTGCCCGGCGTCGCGGCGCTCGACCCGGCCTGATCTTCTCCCAACCCATGCACGTTGTAGGAGCGAGCTTGCTCGCGATATTATAGGGCCCAATCTCGCTGTGCCCGAGAGCGGCGCGAGACGCCCCTCGGGAATCGCGTGTCCCTCGACAAGCTCGGCACCCTGAGTCTGTTCGAACGGGCAAGCAGGCTCCTCCAGCATCAGCAATCCTTTCACTCGAAACCATCGCAACCCATGACTGCCGTTCCCGCCCAAACCATTTCTTCCGTCCCGATGCGCAGGAAGCTCATCGCCGGCAACTGGAAGATGAACAAAACTTCCGCCGACGCGGTCCAGTTGGTGAAGGACATCGTCGCGGCTTCGGCCAAGGATCACAACGTCGAGGTCGTGATCTGCCCGCCCTTCACGGCGCTGGAGAGCGTCGCGCGCGCGCTGGAGGGTTCGGCGGCGAAACTGGGCGCGCAGAACATGCACCCGGAGCCGAGCGGCGCTTATACCGGTGAGATCTCCGCGGCCATGCTGCGGGCGCTGTTTGCCAGCTACGTCATTCTCGGACACAGCGAACGCCGCACATATTTCAAGGAGACCGACGCGTTCATCAACCAGAAGGTGCTCGCGGCGCTCAAGAGCCAGCTCAAGCCCATCCTTTGCGTCGGCGAGACGCTGCAGGAACGCGAAGCCGGGGCGACGCTCCAGGTCGTCCAGACCCAGGTCGACCGGGGACTGCAGGGCGTGGCCCGGGACATCGCCACCAGCGTGGTGATCGCGTACGAGCCCGTGTGGGCCATCGGGACCGGCAAGGTCGCGACGACGGCCCAGGCCCAAGAGGTGCACGCCTTCATCCGCAGCCGGTTGACGAACCTGTTCGGGGAGGCGATCGCGCAAAAAATCCGCATCCTCTACGGCGGCTCGATGAAGCCGGCCAACGCGCCCGAACTGCTCGCCGAAAAGGACATCGATGGCGGCCTGATCGGCGGCGCTTCGCTCGAGGCCCGGTCGTTCCTGGAACTCATCAACGCCGCCGCCGCGGTGAAATGACAGCGCGTCCAGGTTGCTGCCAGACCAACCGGCGGATCACTCAGTTTGCCCAGCTTGCGCCGCCGGCTGACGGCAGGGCTTACGACCTCTCCTCGGCGCCCAAATACTATGTCGAATTCGATGGCGCGGGACACCTGGCTTGGACTGACCTAGGCCATGAATACCGGACGCTCATCGTCCGATACAGCGTGGCCTTCTTCGAGCGATATTTAAAGGACGCGACGGGCCCGGACCCGCTGGCGCCGCTGATCGCCAAACCGGTGCCCAAGGATGTCAGCGCCGTCGAATTCCAGCCCGATCAGCCTTCCCCAGCGCTTGCAGGCGGCCGTTAACGATCGTCTCCTGCCGCCATTACTGTCTCACGGAAAGCCCTCCTTCGCCAAGGCTACGGAGGGCAGTCTTCTTTCCGCCCCGGAAAGAAAATTGGTGGTGGGTGATGGATTCGAACCATCGAAGGGCGAAGCCCAATTGATTTACAGTCAATCCCCGTTGGCCACTTGGGTAACCCACCGAACCAAAGGGGCCGAAATAAGGGCACAATCGCCGGATTGCCAAGAGCAATTTT
>DASRKV010000137.1:0-7691 GCA_035648795.1 Opitutaceae bacterium | reverse complement strand
CCTTCGTGGGCAAAGACGCCCACCGTCAGCGGGACGACGCCGAGTCCCGCCGCCAATACCATGATCACGACCACGCCGAGTGCCACGGCGAGGTTTTGCCGGATGATGCTGCGGGCCCGACGGCTGAGGTGCTCGGCCGCGAGGAAATTGTCGATCCGGTCGTTCATCAGAATGACCTCGCTCTGTTCGAGCGCCGCGTCGCTTCCGCGCGCCCCCATCGCCACCGAGACATGGGCGGCGGCGAGGCTCGGCGCATCGTTCACGCCATCTCCGACCATCGCCACTTTGTAGCCCTGCTCGCGAAACGCCTGAATGGCCGCTACCTTGCCCTCGGGCGAGAGCCCGGCCTTGACCTCATCCAGTCCGAGTTCGCGGGCCACCGCCTCCGCCGCGTGGCTCCGATCGCCGGTGAGCATGACCGTCCTGATGCCGCTGGCGCGCAGTTGGGCCAGGACGTCGCGCGATTGCGTGCGAATCTCATCCCGCAGCAGCACGCGGCCGATGAGTCCGCGCGCCAGGATCCACACCTCCGTCAGCTCCGCCGACGCGGGAGGCAGATTTCTGGCCCAACCTGCGAGCGGGCCTTCCTCCAACAACTCGCGGCGGCCCAGCATGACCGAGGCGCCCTCATGCCGTCCGCGCAAACCCTGTCCCGTGATGGAGGCGAACTCCTCGACCGGCAGTTCGCGCACGCCGTGCTTCTTGCCGTAACGCGTCACCGCCCGGGCGATGGGGTGCTGCGAGTTCATCTCCAACGCGTACGCCAACTCCATGACCTCCTGCTCACGGCCGGCCGGGAAGCTCTCCACCCCCATCACCGTCAACTCACCGGTGGTCAGCGTGCCGGTCTTGTCCAGCGCCACGAGGTCCACCTCCGCCAGCTTCTCGATGGCCGCGCCTCCGCGGAACAGGATGCCGTTGCGGGCGCCCCATGCGATGGCAGCGAGGATGGCGGACGGGATCGACAGCACCAGCGCGCAGGGACTGGCCACCACGAGCAGGGTCATCGCGCGATAAAAGGCGGAGGTGTGTTCCGCGGTGTTGTCGAAGGGCGGCAGACGAAAACCCAGCCACCAGACGAAGAACATGACGGTCGTCAGCCCCAGGACGAGAAAAGTGTATCCGGCGCCGAACTTGTCGATGAACCGCTCGCTGGGCGCCTTGAGTTTCTGCGCGGTCTGGATGAGCCGGATGATCTTCTGCAACGTGCTTTCGCCGGGCAGGCGCCGCACCGCCACCTCGACCGCGCCCCACAGGTTGAGCGTGCCGCTGAACACCGGCTCACCCGGATTCTTCTCCACCGGCTGCGCTTCACCCGTGAGCGTCGACTCGTCGCTCGCAGTCTTGCCTTTGACAATGTCGCCGTCCGCCGGAAACATTTCGCCCGGTTTCACCAACACGCGATCGCCGACGCTGATTTGCTCGATCGGGACCTCGTGTTGGCTGCCGTCGGGCCGCACGAGCGTCGCCTGTTTTGGCGAGGCCTTGAGCAACGCGCTTACCTCGCGATGCGTCCGGTAGAGCGCGAACTCCTCCATCGCGCCCGAGGCCGAAAACAGGAAAAGCAGCAGCGTGGCCTCGCCCCACGCCCCGATGGCCATGGCGCCCGTCGCCACCGCGAGCATGAGAAAGTGAATGTCCAGCTTCGCGCTGCGCAGTTTTTTCCAGGTATCCTTGGCGGCGTCCCAGCCGCCGGCTAGAATCGCCGCGAGATACAGCCCGCGCGTCAACCACGTGGACTCGCCCCAGAAACGACCCCCGACAAACGCGACCAGCCCCAACCCGCCGCAGGCCGCCGCAAGCGCCGCGAGTTGCTTCCATTCCGGTGCCGCTGGCGCCTCGGCCCGCGCCATCTCGGGCCAGGAATATTCGCGCCACAGCCAGAGTGTCTCCGCGGTGGAACAGGTGGCCCGCGCCACTTCGGTCGCCGCGCCCATCTGTCGGATCACATAACCCGGCGGCATGGCGTCCGCGTCGCGTTGGGCACCGGCTTTCAGTCGCGTTTCGACGGCGGCAATGGTCTCCGCCACTTTCGCCTGCACCGCTGCCGGATCGATGTCGCCAATGGTGGCGACCGACAGCTTTTTCCCCGTGGGATCCACGCGCACCGCGCGGATATCCGGCTGCGAACGGAGAAAACTCACCAACTCCTCGATCCAGGCGACCGGCTGTGGTTGGTCGGACATTCGGTTAATCGTTGGCTCTTGTGGAAGAAATTTACGTTGGTGACGCGCGTTGTCCCCAACGCGCCCCAGAGCGTCTTGAGGACAAGCCGCTCCACCGGGCTGTCAGCGGCCTATCTTGAGAACTAGATTTTGCCGTCGCCTTCAAAGCGCAAATCCAATTGCTCTGCGCCGCACACAATTCATTGCTGGTCGGTCTCAATCTCAATTATGATCGGACTTCGCGACGACCCTGGATCCCCCCCGCCGCCGGCCAGCCAACTGCCGGTCCTGGTCGCGCAAGCGTTCGCGGAGAACGGCTGGCTCCAGGATGCGCTGCAGCTTGAACACCGCCCGCAGCAGGAACAAATGGCCCGCGCCGTCGCTCGTGCCATGAGCGAAGATGAAGTCTTGCTCTTCGAGGCCGGCACCGGCGTGGGCAAGAGCCTCGCTTATCTGGTGCCGGGCATCATCCACGCGATCGACCAGACGCGGCAGATGATCGTCTCCACGCATACGATCTCCTTGCAGGAACAGATCGAAACGAAAGACCTGTTCTTGTGCCGGCGCCTGTTCGAATCCGTGGAGGAACTCCGCCCCTATGCCAAGTTCAAGTCGGCCGTGCTTGTCGGCAAGGCCAACTACCTTTGCACCACCCGGCTCGCCCACGCCCTCCACAGTCGCCAGGACCTGTTTGCCTCGGTCGAACAGGAGGAACTTCAGCGCATCGCCGCGTGGGCGAAAGAATCGCGTGAGGGCCTCCGGCACGAGCTGAGCCCCGCGCCCTTGCCCGAGGTCTGGGAGGCGGTCAACGCGGATTCCTCCGCCTGCAGCCACAAGAACTGCGGCGCCGAGCATTGCTTCTACCAGCGGGCGCGCGCCCGCCTCCGCCATGCCCACGTCATCATCGTCAATCACAGCCTGCTCTTCGCCCACCTCAGCGCCGGCGGCGCCGCCGAGAAAGGCGGCACGCGCGGCATCTTGTTTCCCGACGATTTCGTCATCCTCGATGAGGGACACACCGTGCCGGAGGTCGCCACCGAACACTTCGGATTGCGCCTGACCAGCTATGGGACCGACCGCCTGTTGAAATACCTGTGGAATCCGGCCAAAAAACGCGGCTTGCTCAACCGACTCGGCGGGGCGCGGGAAAAGCAGCTCGTCGAGGACGCGCTTGACGCCGCGGAGCAGTTCTTCGGTTTCCTCCGCGACCACCTGCTCGCCAAACAGCCGATTGTCCGCGTGCAGGAAGAGGGTTTTGCCGAACCGTGGCTCGACGCCCCGCTGATCGGGCTGATCAAGGCGGTCGGCGCGCTGGCGGACCGTCTGGACGAAGGCCGCGATCGCGACGAACTGTTGGAGCAGCGCGGCCGTCTGAACACCTACCGCACAGGATTGCAGCAATTCCTCCGGTTGGCCGCCGAAGACCACGTCCACTGGCTCGAACGATCCGGCCGCAAAGGCCAGATCGTCACGCTGCAGACTGCGCCGCTCGACGTCGCACCGTATCTGCGCGAACACCTGCTGCAGCGCAAGACGTCGGTGTTGTTCACCAGCGCCACCCTCGCCATGGGTGGTCAGATCGAACCGTTCCAACAACGGGTGGGGGCCGACGACGCGCGCGCCGTGGTCGTCGCGTCGCCCTTCGACTACGAACGCCACCTCCGCGTCTACGTGGCGGCCGATGTGCCGCTCCCCTCGCCCGCCGACGCGCGCCTGGCGCTCGACACCCTGGTCGACTACCTCGAATTCTGCACCCTGCGCGTGGGGGGCGGCTCGCTGGTGCTCTTCACGAGCTACCACGACCTGCGCCGTTGCGCCGAAGCGCTGGAACCCGTCTACGCGCGGCAGCGCCGGCCATTTTATCTCCAAGGCGGCGACGCGTCCCGCACAGAACTTGCCCGCCGCATGCGCGCGGCCGGCAACGCCATTTTGTTCGGAACGGACAGCTTCTGGACCGGCGTCGATGTGCCTGGCGATGCCCTGTCCCAGGTGGTGATCACCCGCCTGCCGTTCGATGTCCCAACCCATCCGGTGGCGGAGGCCCGGGCCGAGTGGATCCGCGAGCGCGGCGGCAATCCATTCAATGAACTGACGTTGCCGGATGCGCTCGTGAAGTTCCGCCAGGGCATCGGCCGGCTGATCCGCACGCAGACGGACCGTGGCCTCGTGACGATTCTCGACTCGCGCGTGCTCGTGAAGGCCTACGGTCGCCTCTTCCTCGAGTGCCTGCCGAAGCGCGATTATCAACGCATCACCAAGGAAAACCGGGAAATGCGATTTAAGCCTTTCGTTTGAGGCCGGTCCGGCTAATTTCGCGGACTCATCGCTCATGCGCATTCGTACGGCTGCCCAGACTGACATCGGTAAGATTCGCGAGGAAAACGAGGACCGCTTTCTCCGCGACGATGAGCTGCGGCTCTATGCGGTGGCCGACGGCATTGGCGGACTGGCTGGGGGGGCCGAGGCGGCGGAGGAGGCCGTGGGGCAGTTGTCGACCTTGACCCGGGTGCTTCCCGCAGACGGCGACTGGGACTTTCCCGCGCTTATCCGAACGATCAACCAGCACGTCGTCCGCCGGGGACGGACGATCGACGAGCTCTGTGGCATCGGGACGACACTGATCGTCGTCCGGTTGTCCCACCAGCACTTGCAGGTGGCGCATGTGGGCGATTCGAGCTGTTTCCTGCACCGCGATGGTGCGCTGGAGAAGCTTACGCTCGATCACACGGTGGAGAACGAGATGCGCGCGCGTCACGGACGCGGTGCGGCCGATCATCTCAGCGCCCGCACTCGAAACGCGCTGACCCGCTGTGTCGGCCAGCCCAAGCCGCCGGAGGTGGACATCCTGACACGGCCGTTGAAGGCCGGCGATCGCATCCTTCTGTGCAGCGACGGCGTTACCCGCTTCATTCAAGAACCGGAACTTGCGGACATTCTTGGACAGGCGGCCGGCCCGACGGAAGCGGTTGAGGCGTTGATCGTGCTCGCCAGCGAGCGCGGCGGCTTCGACAACGCCACCGGTGTGCTGATCTTCGTTGACGAAGTCTGACGACGCGCGCTTTCGATAGCTCGCCCGGTTGCGTGTTGTCGGACTTGGAGTCACATGACGGCGGAAAAGCTGCCCGCCTTCCCCGACAGCTCGTTGCGCAACCGGCGCCAACTGCTTTCTGCGCGCCACCCGTATGAAACTCGATCGCGTGACGCAGAAAGCCTTCCGCAGCCTGGAACCGGCGTAGACTAACCGTAGACAAGAACGCCGTCAGGTGATCGATGTAGGAGCCTGCTTGCTCGCTCCTACAATTTGCATAGTGACGGCTACAGGCGCTGCGGGTACACGCCCTGTTCGATCAGCCGTCGCAGCGCCGCGCGCGCCGCCGGAACATCTTCGCGGTAGGTCATTCCGAACCACCCGTCTTCGCTCTTGAGCACGCGCACGTCAGCATAACCGCCCTGCAGCAAGTTGCCGACTGCCACCGGCAGATAGAATTCTGCCGTCTGACTTTGGCCGTAACGGTCGAGAAACTCGGCGAACAGCCCGCCTAACTGACCCAGGAACTCCGGCGAAAAGCCGAAACAGGTCATCGACACGAGTTCGTCGCCACTGAGCCCGCGCCATCCTCCCCACGGCAGCGCGGCCCGGGCCCGGCCGTCGGGTGCGCGCTCGATCTTCAGCACCTCCTCAATCCCGCTCAATCGGCCGGCCGCATCGGTCAGGCACACGCCCCGGTTCACGGTGCCGTGATCCGACAGCGTCTGGCGCAGCGGATAGCCCACCAATGAATAGATCGGCTTGGCTGGCGCCGCCGGCGGGCCCACGGCGCGGAAATGCCCCGCCAGGACCCGGTAGGCCGCGGCGCCATAGAAATCATCGGCGTTGATCACCGCGAATGGCCCCCGGAGCGCCGGCTCCGCGGCGAGCACCGCCTGGCCGGTGCCCCACGGTTTCGTCCGCCCTGACACGGGCGGGTGCGGCGCCGGCAAATCCGTGGTCTCCTGGAACGCGTAGGCCACCTCCATCCGCTTCTCAATCCGCCGGCCGATGGCGGCCCGGAACGGCTGCTCGATGTCGTGACGGATTACGAACACCACCCGACCGAAGCCGGCCTTGAGGGCGTCGTAGGCCGAGTATTCGATGATGAGTTCGCCGCCCGGTCCAACGGGTTCGACTTGTTTCAAGCCGCCAAAACGGCTGCCCATGCCGGCCGCAAGCACAACGAGATCATAGCTCACAGCCATGAAGATTTCGCGAGACGCCGACGGGAGCCAGCCGAATTTGCAGCGGACTGAGGCCACCGCCGTCGCCAAGCCTATGGCGGACGAGACGGCGGGCAGGCTGCCGTGCCATGTGGCATGGACATCTTGCCCATGTCCGGACATTTTCCGGACCACGGGCGAGACCCAGCCTTCGCCGGAGGCTACGGCGGGCAGGCTGCCCGTGCCACTTCCGAACCGTTCCGCAATCAACCGCCGAACAAGAAATGCGCCTGCCGCGAGCTAAACAACCGACAAAACAGTGTCGACCACGGCGGTCCGGAACGCTAACATCCGCCTTCAACTCCGACTGCAATTATTTTTTGCCATGATGCTCACCCCTGCATCCTTTTCGCACGCCCGGGAATTCCTGTTGCAGCGCGCCCGCCCGCTGGAGCGCGCGCTCTTTCGTTATCATTTTGAGAACGCTCCGGCTGCGGACGTGCGCCACGCTCTCGCCGTTTTCCAGAACGACGATGGGGGCTTTGGCCGCGCCTTGGAGCCGGACTTCCGGCTGCCGGCCTCGTCGGCCATCGCCACCTGCCTCGCATTTCGGCATCTGCGCGAGGCAGGCGTTCCGGCCCGGGATCCCCTGGTTCGCGGCGCCGTGCGCTGGGCCCAAGCCGCTTTCGATCGCACGCTCGACCGCTGGCCCGCCGTGCCCCCGGAGGTCAACGACTGGCCGCACGCTCCCTGGTGGACCTGGTCAGGGCCCGGCCAGCCGGGTTTCACCGCGAATCCGGGCATCGAATTCGTCGCGCACCTCTGGCGTTATCGCGAAACCGTCGATCCGGCGTTCCTGTCGGAAATCACCGCGCGGGCGGAAGCCCTCATCGCCCGGCTGCCAGGCCAGCCGGAAATGCACGACCTGCTCTGCGTGATCCGCCTGGCGGAGACCCCGGCGGTTCCGGCCCTCCTGCGCAATCAAGCGGCCGGCTACGTCCGTCAGGCCGGCCCGGCGATTGTTGCACGCGACCCGGGAGCCTGGATCGGATATGGCGTGAAACCCCTGACGCTGGCGCCGGGAGCCGACTCACTGCTGGCTCCGCTGCTGGACGAAACCGTGAAGGCCAACCTGCAGTTTGAGATTCTTCGCCAGGGCGCCGATGGCGCGTGGGCGCCGAATTGGAACTGGGGCGGGCTTTTCCCACAGGAGTGGCCCCAGGCGGAACGGGAATGGAAGGGCGCCTTGACTCTCCAGACTCTGCTGACCTTCCGTTCATATGGCAGCCTTTCAGCGGTCGAGCATGAAGCCGTTGGTCAGACTTATTCATT
>DASRKV010000136.1:0-5079 GCA_035648795.1 Opitutaceae bacterium | reverse complement strand
TCGGCCAGGAAGCCTTCGACGTTGACCTTGCTCCCCTCGCGGCTGAGCGCGGCCCACCAGGCCTCGGAGCCGACCAGCTTGTTGAACATCGCGATCTTGTCCGCCGGGGCGGTGGCGAAGGGATTCCGGGGGTTCCATTTGCAGGCCAGCCGCATCAGGAAGAAACTCAACTCCGTCGGTCTCCATTTCTCCCAATCGGTCACGTCCACCCGCACCCCCGTGACGGGTTTTCCATTGATGCCGGGGCGGGCGACCTTGGCGAACGCCAGTCCGGGCAGCTTGAAGGACTCGAGCTCGTGCTGCAGTTGTTCGGCCGTCTTCCCCTTGAACGCGATTCCGCGGAACGGATACGCTTTTCCGACTCCCGTGGTAAAGCCGCCGATCTCACAGCCCAGGCCGGTCATCGCGTAGCCGACGACCGAGTCGTAATCCTGGACGAACGGCGACGTCGGCACGAACGGCAGCCCGGTCTCGGGCCACCGCATGGATCGCCGCCAGCCCCGCATGGGCACGACGACGAGCCGGCCCTTCAAGCGCACCGCCTCGGGCACGGCGAGCACGCCGGGAGCCGCGGCGGCCATGCGGGCAAGTTCGCCGATCGTCAGCCCATGCACGTAGGGCACGCGGAAGGCCCCGACGTAGCTGGTCAAAGACGGGTCCAGCGGCGGTCCGTCCACCTTGAGGCCGCCCAGCGGATTCGGGCGATCCAGGACCACCACCTCGACGTTATTCTGGAAACAGGCTTCCATGGCATAACGCATGGCGCTGGCAAACGTGTAGCTGCGCACGCCGATGTCCTGGAGATCGATCACGAAGGCATCGAGCCCCTTGAGCATCTCCCGGGTGGGCCAGCGGGTCCGGCCGTGCAGGGAATAAACCTTAAGGCCGCTCCGCCGATCGATCGTATCGGGAAGGTTCTTGCCGGCCTCCTCGTCTCCATACAGCCCGTGTTCCGGGGCGAAGAGCGCCGCGAGCTTGACCCCGGGCGCGTGCCGCAGGACGTCGATCGTGCTTTCTCCCCGGCGGTTGACCCCGGCGGCGTGCGTCAACAACCCGATGCGTTTGCCCCTGACGGCGGCGAAGCCGTCGCGCTCCAGCACGTCAATGCCGAGCATGACGGGGAAAATTATTTCCGGCAGCGCGGGAGGCGGGACGGGCGAGGGAACGAAAACCGTCGTCACCGGCCGGCTTTCTTTTGTGATTTTGGCCGGCGGAGCGGGGCGTGGCGGGGCGGACGAGCAGCCGACAAGGCCGATCAGAAAAGATAGGAAGAGGGTAAGAGAAGCAGGCACACCGGGGCGAAGATTCACGGCCATGGACCGGGTCACTCTGGCGGGAACCGACGAGGCGTCGAGCCGGAACGAGTTCGGCTAGAAGGCCGCCTGGACGCTCCGGACCAGGAAATCGGACGCGTCGCGCCGGGCCGCATCATCGTGATAGCCCGGCGGTGTGATGGCATGGAGCTGCCAGGCGTTGGGCGGGAGCCCTTCCCCGAGTTTTCCCGCGAACACATGGACCACTTTGCCGAGGGAGTGCGCGCGGGCGGCCACGGCGCCGGGTCCCTTGCCAGAAAGCGAGGTGATGTCGAAAGAACCTTCCCCGGTGATCACGATGTCCGCCGCCGCAATCCGCGTCTCCAGACCGAGCCACGCCGAAACCAGGTCGAATCCGGGAACCAACCGCGCGGCCGCGCCGGCGATCAAGCCGAACGGCAGACCGCCGGCGGCTCCTGTCCCCGGCATTTCCGCCAGGTTCGATGGCCGACCACAGTATTCGCCCAGCAGGCGGGCGAGGCGGGCGATCGCCGCTTCCAGACGCGGCTGGTCTTCCCGGCGCAGACCTTTCTGCGGACCATAGACGGCAATGGCGCCGTCGGGTCCCAGCAGCGGGTTGGTGACATCGCAGGCGATGCAGATGGGCGGCAGTGAGGCGAAGGCCTCGCCCTCGATTCGCGCGATTCGCTCGTAGTGCAGCGGCACGGGTGGACGGAACTTCGAGCCGTCAGAACCGCGGAATTCGAACCCGAGGGCGGATAGCGCCCCCAGCCCGAGATCGATGGTCGCGCTGCCGCCGACGCCGAGGAGGATGCCGGCGCAGCCCAGCTCCGCCGCCGCGCGAATGAGCTGACCGGTGCCGTAGGTGGTGGTCTGCCACGGATCGCGGTGCTCCACGGGCAGAAGGCCGAGTCCGCTGGCCGCCGCCATTTCAATGATCGCGATCGGTCCGGCGGCCGTGCCACCCGCCTCCGGCAGCCGGAGCCACGCCCGGGCCGGCGCTGGAATCTCCGACGGCAGGACCAGCCCGACGCCGGCGTCGACCAAGCCGCCCCGTGGCCCGGTCACCGGGAACGTCCGACGCTGGCCGTGCACGGCGGTCGTGAGAATCTCAGCAAATCCCTCCCCGCCGTCGGTCAACGGACAGGGATCGAGCTGCCAGCCCGGCTGGCGGCCGCGCAGCGCCCGAGCGCCCAACGCGCAGGCCTGCATGGCGGTCAGGGAGTCTTTGAATTTGTCAAACGCAACAAGGACGCGCACCCGCCGAGGATGCGCGTCCTTGGGAAGACTGAAAAGACTAAATCGGCAAACGGCGATGCGAGCCGTCCCGCCAGGCCGGACGGGATGCTATTTCGCCGAGCATTCCTTCATCAGCTCGATCCAGTCGCCCGTACGAACGCGAACTCGCGGGAAGGAGACGCACATCTTATAAAGATCCTCGAATTCACCCGCAAAATCGCGCGGCAGGCGATTGCGGCGAAGATACCAGTCCTCGAAATCGCGCACGCTGGTGAGCGCCTTGATCTCGATCACATTCTTCATGGCGTCGGGCAGCAGATCGAGCAGATAGGTTTTCACCAGCTCCGCCCGCTCCGGATTGTCGCTCGTCACCTTCTCACAGATCGCCTGAATATGGGCAGGCTTGATCGTGCGATACTTGGCTTGAAGATAATTATTGATACGCGAAACCGCAATCCCGGTCAGCTTGTGCAACTGAACCTGGTTAATGCCGTTTTTCTGCATCACTGCATCCAGCAATCCTGGGAATAGTTTTTTATTCATCTTGTAAGAACGGTAGCATGCTTCTGCGAATTTACCAGTTGCAAAATAAGCGCTAGGGTTTCTTTTGGCACCTATTCGAGTTTCTGCAACCCAAGCCAGCAGCCATCCCTAATCGTGTCAATATCGTGGAACCAGATATTTCCCTGGTGACGCGAACTTTTCTGGAGACGTCAGGCTCGGCGGCCGGTTGCAGTGGTTCCGACAAAAGCACAGAATCTAATAAGCTCATTCTGCTCCGACCGGTGGATTCCCCGGTCTGGCCGTAAAGATACAGTTGGCTGTAGGGCGGGGTCGCCGGACAGTCTGCGGGGCGGCATGCGAAACGCGCCCCAATGCATGAATCCGGGCTAGAACGCGCCGCCGTCAGCTTTCGTTCCGCAGAGCGAGACCTCGAGGCCGAGTTCGGCGGCGAGCGCGGCCTTGGTGTAGAGGGCCAGATCGGCCTGCTTCGCAGTGTGCGCATAGGCGACCTGGAGGTGATTGGCCTTGTGGCGCGCCATCATCTGGTCGCGGGAAACTCCATACGTCACGGCATGCATGATCGGCCACTGGACGGTCGTCTCCTTCCACCGGCGTTCGGTCTCTTCCTTCGGCAGCGCGACGACCTTGGCCCGGCCGAGATCCATCTTGAGCCTGCCGCCTTCGATGAAGACGCGGGACCAGACGATTTCGCCGGGCTTGGCGATGCCCCGGAGGGTCCCGCCCCCGAGGCGGAAATACATCGGAGGCTGCCGCCACGAATCGCTGCCGGCCCAGCCTCCGGCATGGTGTTCGGCCGGCGCGCTTCCCGAAATCAGGAGAACCCAGACATACTCCGCGGTGCTGCCACTGCGGTCCCAGTCACCCCAGCGCAGATCGTGCAGAGTGTTTTCGACCGGCTGACCCAGGGCCCGATGCACCCGGTTCGTGAACAACGCATCCAGGCCGGCGCACTCATCGGCTTCGTTGAAATGGGGGATCGGCTCGCCCGCGCGGATGACCTGGCCCCCGGCGTTTCGCACCGGCGGACGATCCGAGCTGTTGAGCGTGCCCTCCGCCAGATCGGACGCCGGCAGGAGATCCTTGAGCCCCTGCTGGTACTGAATGCCGATGGCATCGCAGCCAAATTCGTCGGCGATCCGGCAGGCAGCGACATAGGTTTTGCACTGCCCGAGCACCTGCGCCTCGGTCAATTCGGTGGCTTCGTCCACGCCGAAGTGAAACTTGAAGCCCTTGTTCCGATACCAGGCGAAAACCGCGCGGGCCTCTTCGTCACGGACCTGAGTAGCGCGATAATAGAGGGCGGATTGCGACAGGCGCTCTTTGTAGACGCCGAGCGGAAAGAGCAGCTCATCCGGGATGATGGCGTTGAACATGCCCATGCAGCCCTCGTCGAACACCCCCAGGATAGCCTTCCGGCGCCGGAGGTCGGCGGCGATCCTGGCGGCCACGGATTCCGCCTTGGGGGGCATCGCGGCTTTGGCGAGCGGCTTCACGTGCGCCGTCCGATGAGTGGCCGCGCCCGTTTCGAGCCACCGCTGCAGGCCGCGCAGGAAATACTCGTCGTCGAAATTCTCGCTCCAAAGCGTGGAATACTTCACGCCGGCTTTCGTCATCGAGCCATTGAGGTTCAGCATGCCGACGAGGCCGGGCCAGGTTCCGGACCAATTGGCGACGGTCAGGATGGGGGCCTGGTGCGAAATGAGCCCGTGGAGCACATGGTGCGAATATTGCCAGACGGCCTCCGCGACCACGAGCGGGGTTTGCGGATCGATTGACCCGAAAACCTTCATGCCTTCCTTCTGCGAGCTGATGAAACCGTGCCGCGAGGCCGGCTGGTAGGGGTGGGCGCGGACGAGCGTGAAACCGAGCCGGGCGACGGCCGCGGTGAGCCGTTGTTCCATCGCCGCCTGGGCGGGCCAGCAGGTTTCATTGGCAGACTGGCGCAAGTCGCCGGAGGCGACGAGCAGAACGGTCTTGGCAGGAGTCTTTTTCATCGAGTTTGAAGGTTGAGACGAACGTGGATCTAGGGCAAATTGTCCGC
>DASRKV010000135.1:0-4905 GCA_035648795.1 Opitutaceae bacterium | reverse complement strand
CGGCGAGGTCGACGGCGTGTTCATCAACAACCGCGTCGAGCGCACGAACGAGGGCTTCTTCTTCGAAATCTCCCAGGGCGCGATCTGCGCCGGAAACGTCTTCGTCAACTGCAACAACGGCGTCCGCATCCTCAACAGCTCGAACGTGCAGGTCTACCAGAACACGTTCTTCAACAGCGTGGCGGTGTTCGGGCGCACGGAACGCAGCGCGGTCGGCGACCACTTCGGCTGGCATCCCAGCGCCGGCCCCGATGTCGCCGAGCGGCACGGCCATGTGTTCGTGAACAATCTCCTGGCGGCGGACGACACGTTCCAGGGGCCGTTGCTGCAGTTTTTCCAGAGCCCCGCGGTGCGCGATCGCATGAGGGATCCGCAGGTGAAGGCGCTCGACGGCAACGTCTACGTGCGCCGCGCCGGCGCGACAGCGCAGCCGCTGATCGGGTGGAGCCCGGCGCAAAACGAGAGAGACACGGTGGAGATCTCCGCGATGGACGAGTTACGGAAGCTGCACCCGCCGTTCGAAGCGCAGGCCCAGGTATTTTCCGACTACTGGGGCCCGCTGTTCAAGAGCGTGGAACTGGACGATTTTGAGCTGGTGCGCGCATTTCCCGCCGCGAACGCCGGCGCCCCGCTGCCGGCTGCCATCCGAGACTTGTTGAAATGGAAACAGGATGATGCCGTATTCCCGGGCGCCTACGCGCCGCGGTGGTAAGCCCAGGCGCATTGGGACAACGCGCACCACCGTCGTCGCTTCATTCCGTAGATTTCAATAGGCGCGCTTCGCGGATCTCAACGGTCGTGAATCTCGTAATGCAGGGTCGCCGGCCCCTCGCGCGTTGAGAAACTCAGCCATCCATCGGTCCACGTCGCGGCAATCTCACCCGCGGCCGAACCGTCGGGCGCCAGCGCGGTCACGCGACGAGGACCGGATGTCTTTAGTCTCACGATCGCGGGAACGCGCTCGGCGATCGGCGGCCCGCCTTTGCCCCACGCATCGCCGACGCTCGTCCGCGCGGCGTTCCACTTCGTGCCCTGATTTTCCGCCCGCGCCGCCAGCGTGACCAGCACGCGCGTCGAAACGGACAGCGGACGTTCGTCGAGCGCCACGGCACCGATGGCGGCGAAATTCAGTCCGAAATCGCCGCAGACCACGGCGAGATCTCCGGCGGTCAGCGACGATCCGCCGATATAACCGACGATCGCCGCGGCCGGCGCGACCGCGGCCAGATACGCCGGGCCGCGCTTAGTCTGCACCATGCGCACCGCCGTCACCCGGCTCTCGCCGTGATGCTCGACGTGCGAGGGCTGATCCGCCCCGAGGAGGTTTTCGTTCACGCTGAGACGGTCCGTCAGGAAACCGAGGTCCTGGGCGCCCTGGAGTTTCAGCCAGAGCACATCGACATGATTGGCTTCACGCCAGAACGGCGCGCTCACGAACAGCTCGCGGCGCGACGCCGGCGGCGGCACGAGTCCGTGCCGGAAAACGCGCGTGGCGAACGGCCCGAAACCCCACTTCGCGGGATGATGGTTCTGATCGAAAAACGACCGGATCGCGCCATCGTCCTGCGCGGCGCCGAGCGCCCGGAAATCGAAAGGATAAAGCGCGTCCCAATCCTGCAACCCGGCGAACGTCGCGAGCACCGGATACATCTCGGCGGCGTAGTCGCTCGGCGCGGGATGATCGACCTCCGTCACGCTAAACGGTTTTCCCGAAACGCGCAGGAGCGCGATGCCGCCGATCTCGCCGAACCAGCGCGCGGAGAATTCGGCGAGCTGGGGCGTGTTGTTGATCGTGTAGTTGGCGGGGTCCCACGCCCCGTTCACGCCCGCGAAATCCGGATGCTGCCAGTAATAATGTGCGTCGATATAGTCGGAGGGTTTCTCGCGGACGAGACCCGCGATGCCGCCGTAGTTCGCCTGCGTGCAGACGATCGGCGCGCGCACATGCAAAGTATCACGCAGGTAGGCCCGCATCTCCGCCACGTAGCTCTGCTCGGTGTCCAACAGGAAGCTCAGGTAGTCGTTCCACTGGGCCGGCGTCGCGTCGGTCGGAATCGGCACCGAGCCGTGGCGGGGCGATTCGCCGGCCCGCAGTCCGGCGATCGCCGAACCCGACTCCAGGTGCAGTTCCTTCAGCCAGATCTCGCCCGGCGCGTGCCCGGCGATGACCGACAGGCGCGACGCGACGTCAACAATCGAATGCGTCGTGAACACGAGACGAAACGGCTGCCATTCCGGGGTGAGCGCGAGCGTGGTGCGCAAGCCGACGGTCCGCCATTTGTCAGTGCGCCAGCCGGCTTCGTCACGCCCGACCGCGACTTCGATGGGACGGGCCCGGTCGGCCCGCGCCGCGAAGGTCAGCGTGTAAGTCGCACCCTCGATCAGCCGGAGCTGGTCGAGATACGCCGCCGACCGCCACCGCACGCCGTCGCCAGGTTTCCCCTCGAGGTGCACCGCGCCCGGATCGCGCGAGGTGACGATCACCTCGTCGCCGGGCTGCGCGTCGGCAAACCAGCGCGAGCCAGGCGAGAGCGGAGATTCGCCGGGTGGCGTCGCATCCTTCGCCCAGGCGGCGGCGAGCGCACGGTCGTCCGCGTAACGTCTGGCCAGCCAGCCGTTCCATCGCGCGGTGAGTTCGGCGCGAAACGGCTCGGGCAACAATTCAAGACCGGCGCCGATTTCGCGGGTGCGCAGACCGAGCAGCGAGTTCTCGTTGTTGATCTCGATGACGGCGACGGCGGGATCTTCGGCGAGGCTGAAGCCCGTGTACGGATTTTTCGCCGTCAAGAGCTGGCGCGCGTAGTCTTTTTGCAGGTCGATGATGCGTCGTTGAAAGTAGTCGAGGCGTTTTTGGAATCCGGGCGCCTCCGCGATCGACGCCGGAAAGCCGTCCGCCTCGGTGAGCGTGCGCGAGACCTTCAGGTTGACGTTCGAGTAGATGCCCTGGGCTTTCAGCGCGGCGACGAGACGGTGCAGTTTGTCGAGCTGCGCGGGGTCGATATGGATGCGGTCTGGCGTGCCGGGTTTCCAGAGGCTGCCACCCGAATCGACGGACCAGGAGTTGTCGAGGTGATGCAGCCGCGCGATGTTGATGCCGCCCTGCGCGAGGCGCCGCGCCAGCCGGTCGGCCGTGGCGGCATCGACGAAGGCTTCGTCGCTCGCGAGATTGCATCCCCAAAAACGAATCCGCTGCCCGTCACCGGACGTGACGAATTGTCCATTGCGCACGACGACTGCGCCGTGCAGTCCGGCAGGCTTTTCGTTGAGGCCGCTCGTATCGAGCGCGCTCCCCGGCTGCGCCTCGACATACGGCCACGCAAACCAACCCGGCGGAATGGGGTCAGCCGCGCCGGCGGACAAGGCCGGCCACGCAGAAGTGGAAAGGAGGATCGCGACGAGGGAGTGGGGTTTCATAATGGAATTCTGTCAGCGTGCGAATGCGCGGGCCTGGGGAAACAAAAAAAGAAGGCCGTGATGTTCACGTGGCGCGGATGTTTTCGGTATTCCCTTTGGAGGCAATCCCGCCTTAGATTTGCGCTCCTCTTCGCATTCCGCCGGCCAATCTGCGGAACCAATCAAACCCCTGTCCAAAAGAGTCATGTCGAACAAACTGCAAGGGAAGGCGATCCTCATCACCGGCGCGAGCTCCGGCATCGGACGGGCCTGCGCCCGCGCGTTGGCGGGCGAAGGCGCCCGCCTCGTTCTCACCGCCCGGCGTCAGGAACGGCTGGAGGCGTTGAAAAAGGAGGTGGAATCGTCCGGGGGGATGGCCGCGATCGTCACCGGCGACGCGCGCGAGGAAAGCACCGCGATCAAGGCGGTCAAAGCCGCCACCGAGACCTTCGGCCGCCTCGACATTCTGATCAACAACACCGGCATGGGGAACTACAAGAAGATCATCGATACCTCGGCGGAGGAATATGACGAGCTGATGGACACGAACGTCCGCTCGACTTTCCTCTTCACCCGGCACGCCGTTCCCGTGATGCAACGGCAGAAGTCGGGGATCATCCTGATGGTTTCGTCGATGGCCGGCGTCTATGGCTTCGGGGGCGAGGCGGTGTATTGCATGAGCAAGTTTGCGCAGATCGGTTTTGCGCAGGCGCTCGATCGTGAGCTCCGCGAGAGCGGCATCAAGGTCGGCGCCATCTGTCCCGGCGGCGTGAAAACGGAGTTCGCGATCGGCAAAGGCCGCACGCCAAAGGGCGTGGAGCAATCGGGCATGCTGGAGCCGGAAGACGTCGCCGGCGTGGTGCTGCTGGCGTGCACCCAATCGCCGGCATCGCGGATCATCGAGGTGCAGATGCGCACGATGGCCGAGGCGCTGGCGTGAACGGCGCGAGGCCAGTCACGTCAGGCAGACCGGGATAGATTGATCGCCCGCCGGTCGGTCAATTAGCTCGCGTGACCATCCCATTTTGCCATGAAACCAACACTTCGATTGCTCCTCGCCATGTGCAGCGTCGCCATTCCCCTGGCTGCGGCAGTCACGCCGGTGCCGGACAAGATTGCCGCCGTGATTCCAGACCGGCAGGACAGCCAGGTGCCCGACCGGGTGCAACTGAGCGGCTGGGTCGGCGCGCGCATTGACGCCAATGAGCAGAACCGCCTGGTGAAGCTCGATCCGGCGCGGTTGCTGGAAGGCTTTCACCAACGGCCCGGCCGGCAGGCGTGGGACGGCGAGCACGTGGGCAAGTGGTTGCATGCGGCGACGCTGGCCTGGGTGAACACCGGCGACCCGGCCCTCAGGAAGAAGCTCGATTTGGTGGCGGCCGGGCTCTGCCGGTGCCAGCTCGACGACGGCTATCTGGGCACCTATTTGGAGAAGGACCGCTGGACCGAATGGGATGTCTGGGTGCACAAATACAACCTGATCGGTTTGACCACGTACATGCGGTATACCGG
>DASRKV010000134.1:0-2412 GCA_035648795.1 Opitutaceae bacterium | reverse complement strand
CCTCTGTGCTCCGGCGCTACCGATGGAACAACGATTACGCCCGCGCGACGCTGCCGGAGATCCTGGGAGCGGACCGGTTGGCCGCAGCGACGCGCCTGGCGGCCACGGAACTGCGCAGCGGCGTGTTCCTCAGCCAGCCGGACGGCCGGTATCGTTTCGAGCCCTTGCCGCACATCGCGCAGATCGCTCCGGCCGACGGCCTCGTGGCCGGCGATTTCGATGGCGACGGGCACGCCGATCTCTACGTCGTGCAGAACTCTTACGCGCCGGCACCGGCGATCGGCCGTTTCGACGGCGGCTTGAGCCAGCTGCTTTGCGGAGATGGCCACGGCCATTTCGCGCCGATGCCGCCGATCGAGAGCGGGCTCGTGGTGCCCGGCGATGCCAAGGCACTCGCGGTACTCGATCTCGACAACGACGGCTGGCCGGACTTCCTGGTCTCGCGCAACGGCGAAGCGACGCTCGCGTTTCACAACCGAGGCGTCGCGGGCCGGCACTCCCTTCGCGTTGTCCTGCAGGGGCAGCCTGGCAACCCGCAGGCGGTGGGGGCGCGCGTCACGGCGGAGTACGCCGACGGCACGACCCAAGCCGGCGAAGTTTGCGCCGGCTCGGGCTACTACAGCCAGTCGACTGCGGCCCTATTCTTCGGCTTCACGGATCGGAATCCGCTGCGACGCGTGCGCGTTCAGTGGCCGTCCGGCGCGACGACGACGAGCCCCGATTGGGGAGGCAGGATTCCCACGACCCTTCGGCTGGTCGCGCCGGAACATTGAGCGGTGCCCCTTTCGCGCCGGCCCCGGTGAGAACCGGACCAACGACCTCTGCGCAAGGCTCGGGTTCGGCAACGGCAGGGGCACCGCATCGTGTGCGGTTCGCCGGAGATCGACCGCCCGGTATGAAAAGATCAGTCTGCGGCTCGGCGGGAGCCTCGCCCTCCAGAGCTGAGCACGCACTTCAGATGCGGCTATGGTCTTGACTAAACCGCTCTTCACCTGCGCGTCGCCGGCTCATCCGGCCAATGCCGAATGACCATTCACCCCTTAATTCTGTCAATCCGCCACACTTTACTGGTAATTCGGATATCAAACTGCCAACAGGAGCATGCCCCAGATGTCCTGCACAGCAGACCGAACGACCAACTCGAATAAGGCGGAGCAAGCAGCGACAATCATATCAGGGACGGAGACATCAGTCTCGCTACTGAATGATATAAAATCATCGGGAGTGCGCGGGCCTATTTCTGTTGCCCGGTGCAGCTGATCCCGATTTTTGCGTTTATGAAACCGACTAAAAAGGATGGCGGATTCAAAGCTCACGGACGCCTCGTGCTGCTGGTGCTGCTTGCGCTGACATTGGCGGCTTGCAAACCGAAGGGTTACGAGCCGGCGAGCGACGCCGGACGGCCGCCACCCTTCTCTGTCACCCCTCCGATCCCCGCCGGCGCCGATGATCTTTTCGAGGATGTCACCGCCAAGGCTCGGATTGATTTCGTCCAGCAGTTTTGCGACGACCACATCGCCAACATCCTGGAATCCAATGGCTCGGGCGTGGTTGTCTTCGACTACGACAACGATGGGTATATGGATCTCTACTTCGTCAACCCGGGGCCGCTGGCGCGTGTGACCCACGAGGCGCCGGGAACCCGGCGCCAGCCCAATCGGCTCTTCCACAACAATGGAGACGGCACGTTCACCGATGTGACGGAGAAGGCCGGGGTCGGCGGCCAAGGGTTCGGTATTGCGGCTGCGGCGGCCGATTACGATGGCGACGGCTGGACGGACCTTTATGTCGTCAACGCCGGCAAGAACATCCTCTACCACAATAACGGAGACGGCACGTTCACCGACGTGACCGACAAGGCCGGAGTGGGCGACACGGGAACGGGCATCGGCGCCACCTGGCTGGATGTCAATAACGACGGCCGGCTGGACCTGTACGTGGCCAACTACCTGAGTTTCGATCCGGATTATCATCTCTTCTACAACCCGACCAGCTATCCCGGTCCACTGGCTTATAAACCGGAGCGGGACGTGCTCTATATCAATAACGGCGACGGAACCTTTACCAACGCCAGTGAGTCGGCGGGCATCTGGGCGCTGCCTCCTCATCGGACCATGTGCGTGCATGCGTTGGACTACAACCGGGACGGCCATGAGGACCTCTATATCTGCAACGACGCGACTCCGAATATGCTCCTCATCAACGACGGTCACGGGCATTTTCACGACGAAGCCATGAAGCTGGGCCTCGCATTCAACGCCTTGGGCGAGGCGGCCGGCTCGATGACCGCCGCCATCGGCGACTGTGACGGCGATCAGATCCAGGACATCCTGGTTTCGCGCCTGGGATACGGCTCACTGTACATGGGCACGAAGCAGGGCGATTACCTGGATCGGATGATGGCCTCGGGAC